>DATGFU010000188.1:0-12921 GCA_035308865.1 Allostellaceae bacterium
AGGGGGAGGGGTCGCACCAGCGTATCCGAGCTTATCTTAACGCCTATGGGGCTCGTCCCGGACATCCACGTCGTGCAACAGGCGAGCGGCCCGACGTGGATGGCCGGAACAAGTCCGGCCATGACGACAAAGAGGCGACAATCGTTGGAGTCACAACACTAGGGGCAGTAATGTGTTGCGTCCCGGCCTGCCGGAACCTCGCGGGATTGCGGACCTGCGACGACCGCCGCTCGGGCTCTACCTGTACCGACCGTTCGACGCGGCGGGTCCAAAAACCTTTTATAACAAAGATATATCTTCGGCGGGACTGTAAGCCGTCAGTTTAGCCGCCGGGCTTATCGGCCATCCGCGTCGCCGGCGGCAATCGCCTCGAGCCGGGCGCGGTCGGCGAACTCGATCTCGCTCAGCGACGCGGCGCGGATCACCCGGTCGCGCTTCAGCTGCGACAGCGTCCGGCTGACCGTCTCGATCGTCAGCCCGAGATAGTCGGCGATGTCAGTCCGGGTCATCGGCAAGCAGGCCATGCCGGCCTCGCCGGCCGTGTGCGGATCCTCCTGCGACAGGAGGAAGCTCGCCACCCGCTCGCGCGCTGTCTTGCGGCCGAGCAGCAGCATCTGCTCCTGCGCCGCGACCAGCTCGTTAGAGGCGAAGTCGAGCAGGCGGCGCTCGAAGGCGGGAAAATCGTCGAGCAGCCCCTCCAGCCGCCGCCGCGAGAAGCGGCAGAAACGAACGCGGTCGACGGCCTCGGCGCTGAAGGCGTATGTCCTGGAGACGGCGAGTCCCAGGAAATCGCCGGCGCGGCAGAAACCGGTGATCTGCCGCCGCCCGTCAGGCAGCAGCTTGAAGAGCTTCACGGTGCCGCGCGTGATGTTGAAGAAGTGATCGGCCGGCTCGCCCTCGCCGATGAAGGTCGATCCGGGATCGGCGAAGGTGACCACCGCCATAGCGGCGAGACGGTGCAGGTCGGGGTCGTCGATGGCGTTGCACACGCTGCGGCCCCGCGCATCGCAGCGGGCGCAGGGATCGGGTGCGGCACTCCGGGCCGGCATGCGGGAGGCGAGCGTCATCCCACGGCCGCCTGTCTCCCGGGAATGCCGGATTGCGGTGGATCAAGGCCGGCCGGCGCCGGACCGCGTACCAGAAGCCGATGACGACGCTTGCAACGGAGCCCCTCCGGGCGACAGACATCAGGCCGGCCTATCCGCTGATCCGGAGCGCCTTGCCCGACCTGTCCCCGGCCCGTTGGATCGCCTACGCGCGGCGCGCGCAGCGCTCCTCCACCAACGGGATCATGGTGGTGCGGGGCGCCCGCCCGTTTCCGGTGGGGTTGTTCTGCTACCGAGTCGAGCGCGATCTGGCGCAAGGCCGCGTCCTGATGGCACATCACTTCGTGGCGCTGGAGCTGCGCGAGGCTTCGCCGATCACCGCAGCGCTCGTGAAAGGGCTCGACCGGCTCGCTCGCGACCTCGGCTGCGATGCGATCCATTCCGTCCTGCACGGGCCCGAGGATGCGATGGCCGCGTGCTTCGAGGGGGCGGGCCATCATCGGGCCGCTTCCGTCTACGCGAAGACGCTGCAATCGCCGGAAGAGCACGGGATCCATGCCGCGCTTTCTGCGCCCGCCGGTGGTCGCCCTCTTTGATCTGAATCAATCCCCGAGCCGTTGCGGGCGGCACTAAAGGCGGATGGGCCGTGCCGGAAACGCCAACTCGTGCCGGGACCGCCACGCCGGCTCGACGTAGTTCACGATCAGCGACCGCCGCTCGCCGGTGATCGGCCGCGGCGCGAAGCCGTGCCAAGTGTCGGTGGCCGGCACAAACGCCAAGCCTGCATTCGAACGGGAAGGCGCGCCGCCGACCCGGCGCCCGGCTGCATCATAGAGGTCGGTCCCCCAGTCCTCCGCCGACGGCGGATCGTTGAGATAGACGATCAAAGTAAAGCGCTTGGCGGCGATGTCGGTGTGTGGTTCGAGCCAGAACCCTGCCGTGTCCCGGCAGTATTCGATGCGCAGGTAGGCCCCTTCGAGGTCTGCACCGCATCGGGCGGCCAGCACGGCGGCGAGGCCTCGGGCCTGGAATGCCTCCGCGACCGCGGCGCCCGCAGCATCGAGGGGGGAGTCGCCGGTGATGAAACGCCGCCATTCGTTGCGCGTCTCCCGACGGCCGCCGATGGCGCCGGGAGGATCGCCGGGCAATCGCAGCCCGGCAAGCGACCGGACCACGGGCTCCGGAAGGACGTTCGAAAGAAGCCAGTGCCGGAATGGTCGGATCCGTGGCGCCACCGCGAATGCCGATGCAACGGATCGCGCGATCGTGACGGCTCCGGTGCCGCTCATCGGAAGGCGCCCTTGGCCACCGCGGTGAGCGTGTGGCGTGCCGTCTCGAACCGCACAGCGCGGGCGTCGCGCATCCAGTTGATCATGATGTATCGGCGCTCGCCGACGAACCGCGTGTGCCCGTGCCAGGAGCGTCCAGACCGTCGGAAGGCTACGAACGTCCCGGCCTCGGGCGCCACTTCGACCGCGTGATCTTCGATATCCGTGCCCGATCGCAACAGGCGAAGCCGTCCGGCGGGCTCTTTCCAGTTCGGGTTGAGATAGAGGAGGGCGGAGACGATCTTGCTGTCGCTGTCGGTATGGATGCGGCCGTCCTCGGCACGGCAGCGGCTGCGCAGGGTCACCATGGTCGGGAAGCGCCGAAGATCGAGCCCGAACCTGGCGCCGAGCTCGGGGCCGGCGATCTCCTCTGCCAGCCGGGCGAGGCCGGCCGGCAGCCGAACCGTGGCGGCGGGGATCAGCCCGGCAGCCGGCAGGTCCGGGAATTGCCGCACCAGGTCCGACAGGGCGTCGGCGGCGATCAGCCGTGGCACCACGATGTGCTCGAACGGGTCGCGGGCCAGGGGGACGGCCGCCAGCGCCGCCAGATCGATAAGCTCCGCCATCGCGGTCAGAACCGGTAGCCGACGCCGACGCCGACCAGGGCCGGGTTGAGGTCGACATCCGCCTTGATGGCGCCGTTCACGTGGACCGTCGTGTTGAGAAGGAGCTGCTTCACGTCGAGGTTCAGCACCCAGCGGTCGGAAATCGCGTAGTCGAGACCTGCCTGGATTGCCCCGCCGATATTGTTGTCGTAGGCGATGCTGGTCACGGGGCCGCCGGACGGCAGGCTGGGGCCGAGGAAGAAGGTGTAGTTGATCCCCGCGCCGGCATAGAGGTCGAGCGTCGGCATCGCCCTGTAGTGATACTGGAGCGTCAGGGTCGGCGGCAGCAGCCAGACGCTGCCGAGAGAGACGTCGCCGATGGCCGTCCCTCGCGCCTTGACGTCGTGCTGAGTCACACCCGCGATCAGCTCGGCCGCCAGGTTCGGCGTGAAGAAATAGGTACCGTCGATCTCCGGGATGAAGCTGGTCGACGCCTCGGCACGTCCGCCGATCAGGGAGATTGTCGAGTCCACCTCGGGATTGACGACGACGCCGCGCAGCCGCAGCTCGATCGTGCCCGCAACCTGGGGCATGGGGTCGGCCCAGCCGGCACCCGGCCGATCGAGAGTCATCGCGGCGACGAGGGCGGCAGCCCGCAAGGCATGGGAAAGGCGCACGATAAGGTCCTGCATTCGGCTGCTTCCGGCGGCAACTCGTGACACGGACGGCGTCGGCAGGCTTTGCGGCGGATCAAACCGCTGCGGCGGTGGGCGCGGGGTTGATCTGCGTCAATCGCGGCTTGCGGTCATGGGCGCAAGACTGCGCAATGAGACGCGAATTGCTTCCCCTTCTCGACCGGCGCGTGCCGCGCTACACGAGCTATCCGACCGCGCCGCATTTCACCGCCGAGATCGGCGAAGCGCCCTATCGGCAATGGCTGGCCGCCGCCCCGACGGGGGAGCCCGTCTCGGTCTACGTGCACGTGCCGTTCTGCGCCGCCTTGTGCTGGTACTGCGGCTGCAATACCCGCGTCGTTCGCGGCCGCCGCCCGATCGACGAGTATCTCGACCAGTTGTCGCGCGAGGCTGAGCTGATCGGCGCCGCGCTGCCCGGCCGCGTGACGGTCGGCCATCTGCATCTGGGCGGCGGCACGCCGAACCAGCTCGACGTCCAGCGGCTCGAGCAACTCCGCGGCATCCTGGATAGCGTCTTCGACATCGCCACGGATGCGGAGTTCTCCGTCGAGCTCGATCCCCGCCGCCTGACCGGCGCGCAGGCGGCGGCGCTGGCTGCGCTCGGCGTCACCCGAGCGAGCCTCGGCGTGCAGGACTTCGAGCGGCGGGTCCAACAGGCGATCAACCGTATCCAGCCCTTCGAGCTGGTGGCGCGGGCGGTCGAGGAACTGCGCGAGGCCGGTATCGCTTCGGTCGGGTTCGATCTGATGTATGGGTTGCCGCACCAGACCGTCGAGACGGTGACGCGGACTGCCACGCTGGCAGCCGGCCTTTCGCCGGACCGGATCTCGCTGTTCGGCTATGCGCATGTGCCGTGGATGAAGCGGCACCAGATGCAGCTCGACGCACGTGCGCTGCCCGATGCGGCCGGAAGGTGCAAGCAGGAGGCGGCTGCGGCGACGACACTGGTGACGCTGGGGTTCGAGCGCGTGGGGCTCGATCATTTCGCCAAGCCCGGCGACCCGCTCGCCGCCCGTCACAGAGCCAGCACGATAAGGCGGAACTTTCAAGGCTACACGACCGATACCTGCCGTACCCTCATCGGGCTGGGACCCTCGGCGATCGGCTCGTTGGCCCAGGGCTACGTGCAGAACCACGCCGATCCGGTGGCCTACCGCGACGCCGTCCTCGGCGGCCGCCTGCCGATTGCGCGCGGGCGTGCACTTGGCGCCGAAGACCGTGTCCGCCGCGAGATCATCGAACGGCTGATGTGCACCCTTGGCGTCGATGTCGACCTGGTCGCCCGTAGCCACGGAGCGGCATTGACCGACATCGATCTCGGCGGTGTGGACGCACTCGCGGCGCTCGGCGTGTGCGAGCGGGACGGGTCTCGGATCACCGTGCCGGAGGAGAACCGTCCGCTGGTCCGTCTCGCCTGCGCCGCGTTCGATGCCTATCTCGGCGACGGCCTGCGACGGCACGCGCCGGCGGTCTGAGACACTTCCGGGATACTCGGTCGATCGTTGATCCACCTCAAGGCTCCGGGAGGAAGTCCGATGCAATCTCGACCCGCAAGTTCGATGAGGCCGCGCGATCGCGCCGCAGAAGTCGATCCGGTCTCGAGCGAGGTGGGCCATGGGAATCGCGAAGTTCGGGCTGAGACCCCTTGCACTATCGGGCACGGGGCTGCTGCTCGCCCTGGCCGGAGCGATGCCGGCCGGCGCGGTGCCTCTCTACGCGAGACAGACCGGCCAGCAATGCGCCGCCTGCCATAACGGGTTTCCTGAGCTGACGCCCTACGGCCGGCTGTTCAAGCTCAACGGCTACACGTTCAAGGGCGGCGAGACCGACCTGCCGCCGCTGGCAGCGATGACGGTGTTGTCTTTCACCCACACCCAGGCCGACCAGCCGGGCGGCGCGGCGCCGCATTTCGCGCCGAACGACAATCCGGCGCTCGAGTTCGCCAGCCTGTTCTACGGCGGCCGCATCACCGAGAACATCGGCATGTTCGGCCAGGTCACATTCGACAATATCGGCAAGCGGCTGAGCTGGGACAACACCGACATCCGCTACGCCAAGCCGCTCGATGTCGACGGCTCGGAGCTGCTTCTTGGAGTCAGCGTCAACAACAACCCGACCTTGAGCGACGTGTGGAACACCACGCCGGCCTTCGGCTTCCCGTGGCAGTCCTCCGGCCTCGCGCCGGGGCCGGCCGCCGCCACGCTGATCGAGGGCGGGCTTGCCGGGAACGTGCTGGGCGCCAGCGGCTATGCCTACTGGGACCGGCTCGTCTACGGCGAGTTCGGCGCCTATCGCACGCTCGCCGACCGGACGCTGACGATGCTGGGCGTCGATCCCACCGGCAGCAGCTCGACTCAGGGCGTGGCACCCTATTGGCGCTTCGCCGTCGAGCCGAAATGGGGGCCGAACAGCTTCGAAATCGGAACGTTCGGCCTGGCGGCCTCGATGATTCCCGGCCGAGTCACCGGCTTCGGCACCGACCACACGGTCGATGTCGGCTTCGATGCCCAGTACCAGTATCTCGCCGACGTCAACAGCGTCTCGGTCCAGGCCAGCTGGATCAACGAGGAGGACAGCTTCACCGCGAGCCAGGCGCAGGCCATCACGACCAACTCGCACGACCACCTGCGCAGCTTCCACATCAAGTCGAGCTACTGGTACGAGCAGACCTACGGCGCCACGGTCGGGTACTTCCGCATCGACGGCTCCCCCGACATCAATCTCTGGGGACCGACCTCGGCGCTGAACTCGCCGAACTCCGCCGGGTGGATCGGCGAGGTCGACTACCAGCCCTTCGCCTATGGCGGCCCGGCCTTCTGGCCCTGGCTCAACCTGAAGCTCGGCCTGCAATACGTGCACTACGACACGTTCAACGGCGGCTCCGTGAACTACGACGGGGCCGGCACGAACGCCTCGGCGAACAACACGCTCTACGCGTTCTGCTGGCTGGCCTTCTGAGCCGGCGAGGAGGAACCATGTCGCCTACGTCATCTCGCGCTGTGGCCGCCGCGGTCCTCGCAACCCTCGTCGCGGCGCCGCTCGCCGCCGCCTGGGGGGAGACCCCGGAGGACCTCGCCGAGCGGGTCACCGGCACCGCCCATATCTGCTCATCCTGCCACGGCCGCGAGGGCCGCAGCACCTCGCCGACCTTCCCGAACCTGGCGGGCCAGCAGAAGGAATACCTGGTGAACCAGCTCAAGGCCTTCCGGGACAAGTCGCGGGCCGATCCCCATGCCCGCACCTACATGTTCGGCATGGCTGCGGGGCTCGACGATGCGGTGATCGACGGGCTCGCGGACTTCTACTCCAAGCAGACTCCTGCCAGCCCGACGACGGGCGATGCGATCGCGATCGATGCCGGCCGCAAGATCTTCGAGAACGGGATCGACGCGCGCAGCGTCCCGGCCTGCTCGGCTTGCCACGGCGACCAGGCGCAAGGCGCCGGCGCGGTGCCGCGGCTGGCCTCGCAGCATCCGGCATACCTCGTGCGCCAATTGTCGGCCTTCCAGACGCAGTCGCGGGCCAACGAGATCATGCACGATAACTCGAAGAACCTGACACCGCAGGAGATCGACCAGGTTTCGGCGTTCTTCGCCTCGCTGCGCTAGGCTAGGCGGCTCGGCAGCTTGAAGCGGGACCGTTGATCCACGTCAACATCGGGAGACGCGTGCCTTGCGATGTTGCCCTGCATGACAAGGAATGGGGCGATGAAGATAGCCGAATTGATGACGTCTCCCGTGGTGACGATACGTCCCGAGACCTCGATCGCCGAGGCTGCGCGGCTGATGCTCGACCGGCACGTGAGCGGTCTGCCGGTCGTCAATGCCGAGGGGGCGCTCGTCGGGATCCTGACCGAAGGCGACCTGATCCGGCGTGTCGAGCTGGGAACCGAGCCGCACCGGCCGCGGTGGGTCGAGTTCTTCGGGTCGACCGGCAGGCACGCCGAGGAATACGTGCTGACCCATGGCCGGAAGGCCGGCGAGATCATGACCTCCGAGGTCGTCACGATCGGCGAGGATGCGTCTCTGACAGATGCGGTATCGCTGATGGACAAGCGGCATATCAAGCGCCTGCCGGTTCTGGCCGGCGGCCGGGTGATCGGCATCGTAAGCCGCTCCGATCTGGTCCGCGCGCTCGCCAGCCTGTCGCCCGGCGCGTCGCCCGCTCCGGCGACCGACGCCGCCATCCGTGCCCGGCTGCGGAGCGAGCTGGCGGCACAGAACTGGGTGCCCAAGTCGGTGACCTTCAAGGTCCGCGGCGGCGTGGTCGATTTGCAGGGCGTCCTGTTCGACGATCGGTGCCGGGGAGCGCTTCGGGTGCTGGCCGAGAACGTGCCCGGCGTGACGAAGGTGGAGGACCGCATGATCTGGGTCGAGCCGATGACCGGAATCGCGATCATCGATCCGGTCGCGGCACCTTCGCCGCCCGTCGGCAGCTGACCGATCGAGACAGGAGAAGCACGATGAGAGCCAATGACGTCATGTCGACCGGCGTGGTCACGGTCGGGCCGGATACGCCGCTGATCGAGGCGGTCCGGCTGATGCTGCAGGATGAGATCAGCGGCCTTCCCGTGGTCGACGCCAACGGCCGGCTGGTCGGGATCGTCACCGAGGGCGACCTGCTGCGCCGTCACGAGATCGGGACCGAGCGTTACAGCCCGCGGTGGATCGAGGCGTTCCGCATGCCGGCGCTCGCCGAAGCTTTCACCCGGGCGCACGGCCGCAAGGTCTCCGACGTGATGACCTCGCCGGTCGTGACGGCCGATCCCGAGGCCTCGCTGTCGGAAATCGTCGACGCGATGGAGAAGCGGCAGGTCAATCGCGTGCCGGTGCTCCAGGGAGAGAATCTGGTCGGCATCGTCAGCCGCGCCGACCTGCTGCGCGCGTTCGCCCACGCGACTGCGGCCGCCCCGCCGCCGCCGGCCGGCGATGCGGCGATCCAGGAGAAATTGTGGCAGGACCTGAGCAAGCAACCGTGGACTCTGCCCGCGACCGTCAGCATTGTCATCCGCGACGGCCGCATCGACCTGAGAGGAGCTGTCCCCGACGAGCGCTATCGTCACGCGCTCAAGGCCCTTGCGGAGAATGTCGTCGGGCTTTCCGCCGTGGAGGATCACCTGGTGACAGTGCCCGAGGAGGCGCTGAAGCCACCGATGCGAAACCTCGCGAAATTCCTTCCCGCGACCGACGGACCGGGGCTGAACGTCCAGGATTAGCCCGCGGTACGGGGCGGCGGTCGAGGGACGCTCGCAGCCCGATCTTCGGACGTGGTTGGCGGATAGGGATGCAGAGGGTCGATCGGTCCCGGCGATCCTGCTAGATACGGTCCGCGAGGTAGGCGTGACCGTTCCCATGAGCGATGCCCGGCTTGACCCCTGGCTGCGAGCACTCATCGACACGGCTGTGGACGGCATCGTCGTCATCGACGAGCACGGGACGGTCAGGCTGTTCAACCGGGCCTGCGAGACGCTCTTCGGCTATGCCGTGGCGTCGGTGCTCGGGCGGAACGTCAAGATGCTGATGCCGCCCCCCTATGCCGACGAGCATGATTCCTATCTTGCGCGATATCGGCAGAGCGGCGAGCGGCGGATCATCGGGGTGGGTCGCCGGGTGGCCGGACGGCGCGCCGACGGATCGGTCTTTCCCATGCATCTTTCCGTCGGCGAGATCGTCGAGGCCGGCGAGGAGCGCCTGTTCGTCGGCATCATCCGCGACATGTCGCTCGAGGCCGCGGCAGAACAGGCGCTGCTGGACCGGGCCGAGCGGCTGCGCTCGATCCTCGACACCGTGCCGGACGCCATCGTGACGATCGACGAGCGCGGCCGGATCGACGGATTCAGCACGGCGGCAGAGCGGCTGTTCGGCTGGCAAGCGGAGGAGGTACGCGGACAGAACGTAAGCATGCTGATGCCGTCGCCCTATCGAGAGCAGCACGATTCCTATCTGGACCGGTATCGGCGGACCCGCGAGCGACGGATCATCGGCGTCGGCCGCGTCGTGGTCGGGCTGCGCAAGGACGGCTCGACCTTTCCGATGGAGCTGGCGGTCGGCGAGATGCGGCTCAAGGAGGGCCGCTACTTCACCGGGTTCGTACGCGACCTGACCGAGCGTCAGACCCGGGAGATGCGCCTGCAGGAGCTGCAGAGCGAGCTGATGCATGTTTCCCGCATCTCGGCGATGGGTCAGCTGGCTTCGGCGCTGGCGCACGAGCTCAACCAGCCGCTGACCGCGGCGATCAACTGGGCCCAGGCGGCGCGACGCGTGGCCCAGATGTCGGACCCGCCGCCGCCGCCGAAGGTTATGGAGTTCATCGGCAAGGTGGTTGACGAGGCGGATCGCGCCGGCCAGATCATCCGGCGTCTGCGCGGCTTCCTCGAAAAGGGCGAAACCGAGCGCCGGATCGAGGAGATCAACAAGGTGACCGAGGAGGCCGCTGCGCTGGCGCTGGTCGGCGCCAAGCACAGCGGCGTCCATGTCAGCTTCGCGCTGGCCGATGATTTGCCGATGGTGCTGATCGACAAGGTGCAGGTGCAGCAGGTGGTGATCAATCTCGTGCGGAACGCGGTCGAGGCGATGGAAGGGATGCCGCGCCGCGAACTCGGCATCGCCACGCGCGCCGCGACGGACGGCATGGTCGAGGTCGCGGTGTCGGATACCGGGCCAGGACTGCGCCCCGATGTCGAGGCGCAGCTCTTCCAGCCCTTCGTCACCAGCAAGGCGCATGGCATGGGGTTGGGCCTGTCGATCAGCCGCACGATCATCGACGGCCACGGCGGCCGGCTTTCGCCTCGCGCCAATCCCGGCGGCGGCGTCGTTTTCAGCTTCACCCTTCCGGGCATCGACGATGCAAAGTGACCGCCGGGTCTTCATCGTCGACGACGACGAGGCGGTGCGGGAATCCCTGGCGGCGCTGCTGATCTCGCATGGTTTCGGCGTGACGGTCTTCGGTTCGGGGCGCGACTTTCTCGAACGCTGCCCGCCGGAGGCCGAGGCCTGCCTGATCGCCGATGTCCGCATGCCCGAGATGGATGGGCTCGATCTGCAGGAGCAGGCGGCCCGGCGGTTCCCGCGCCTCGCGGTCGTCATGATGACGGGGCACGGCGACGTGCCGATCGCGGTGCGGGCGATGAAGGCCGGCGCGGTCGACTTCATCGAGAAGCCGTTCGACGAGGCGACGATGATCGCCACGATCGAACGCGCGCTCGATCGGCCGGCGCCGCCGCGTCCGCCCGCGGCGGACCACGGGCGGCTGAGTGCGCTGACGGCGCGCGAGCACGAGGTGCTGGTCGGGCTCGTCGCCGGACTGCCGAACAAGACGATCGCCTATGATCTCGGGATCAGCCCGCGCACGGTGGAGGTCCACCGCGCCCGCGTGATGGAGAAGATGCAGGCCAGGAGCCTGTCGGAGCTGGTGCGGCTCGCGCTCGCGGCCGGGATCGCACCCGGGTGACGCGGGCGGGCTGAAAGGAAGAGGCATTGATTTCCGTCAATCCGGCCCCTGACGGAACCGATACGATGCCTGTCGGTCGGCGGCAGCAGCACCGCGGAAGTGCGGTGTCCCGCTGGCCCTGGAACCGATCGAGAGGCTCCTTTGGCGACTGCAAGCCCCACGGTCTATGTCGTCGACGATGACGACAGCGTCCGCGAATCCCTGCGCGCGCTGCTGGAGACCTTCGGGCTGACCGTGAAGGAATTCGAGTCGGGGGCCGATTTCCTCGCGCATGTCGAGGCCGGCGGGTCGGGTTGCGTCGTGCTCGACGTGCACCTGCCTGGCGTCTCGGGGCTGGAAACGCTGATCCGGCTCCGCAGCAAGTTCGGCGACGAGCTGCCGGTGGTCATGATCACCGGCCAGACCGACCGCGGTCTGAAGGAGCAACTCCTGGCGCGGGGCGCCTCCGCCTATATCGAAAAGCCGTTCGATGCGCTCGCCCTCGTCGAGACGGTCAATTCGCTCGCCCGCCGCGGGGAAGCTCGGATCTGACGGCCCTCATCGGCTGATCTGGATCAAGGCGGGGAATGACGGGGCATGATCTCCTCCGATCATGAAAATGGAGGATCCCGCATGATTGCCGCCGATATCATGACGCAGACGGTTGTGACGGTAACGCCGGCGACCACAGTCCAGGCGATCGCAAAGCTGCTCATCGATCGCGACATCGGCGCGGTGCCCGTGGTCGATGCCGCCGGCGCCGTGGTCGGGATCGTGACCGAAACCGATCTGCTGCGCCGCAAGGAGCTCGGCACCGAGCGCCAGCGCCGTCCATTCGCACGGTTCTTCACCTCCGATCTTGTGCTGGAGCGGGACTACATCCGTTCGCATGCCGGGACCGCGTCCGACGTGATGCGCCGCGACGTCGTCACCGCCAATTCCGCCGCGCCGCTCACGGCGATCGTGGATCTGATGGAGAAGCACGGGATCAAACGCGTTCCCATCGTCGATGACGGCCGTCTGGTCGGCATCGTCAGCCGGACCGACTTCGTACGCACCTTGGCCTCGCTTCCGCCGGCTTCGGACGGGGCCACGCATAGCGACACCGAAATCCGGAGGCGGCTCGTGAAGGAGCTGTCTCATCTCCCGTGGAACCGTCACCACGGCAACAACGTGCTGGTCCGCGGGGGCGTCGTCCATTTCTGGGGCATGGTGAACACGCCGACGGAGTTCGACGCGCTCCGTGTCGCCGCGGAAAGTGTGCCGGGCGTGGTCGGCGTGGACAATCACACTGTCCTCGCCGAGGCGGTCCTGGTACCCGGCGCCTGACGCCGAGTTTCAGACCTATCCGACGGGCTCGAGCGCGGCCAGCTCCTCGTCGGCAAACAGGCGGGAGCGGGTGATGAACCGCCGCTCGGTCCCGTTCTCCAGCGAGAACATGCCGCCGCGGCCGGACACCACGTCGATGATCAGCTGCGTGTGCTGCCAATACTCGAACTGCAGCCGGCCGATATGGAACGGCGCGCCGCCGATCTCCCCGAGAAGCACGTCGGCGTCGCCGATGGCGAACTCGTCCTGCCGATAGCACATCGGGGAAGAGCCGTCGCAGCACCCGCCCGACTGGTGGAAGAGCAGCTTCCCATGCGTCGCCTGCAGCTCCGCGATGAGTTCAAGTGCCGCCGGCGTTGCCGTCACCCGCGATGGGACGTCGGACACCGGCGGCACTCCCCGCCCCCGTCTAACAAGAAACTGCCAGGGTCTCAGGCCGCTGGCTGAAGGGTGACGGAGAAGCCGAGTAGCTGGAGACGTTCGACGAGGCGCCTCTTTTGGGTTTCCTTGGTGCGTTGGTCGAAGTGGTCGTGGCCGAGGTCATGGTATT
>DATGFU010000189.1:0-10041 GCA_035308865.1 Allostellaceae bacterium
CGATGCCGCAGACTCGCAAAGGACTTCGAAGCGACAATCGCCAGCGCCGTCGCGTGGGTCTTCATCGCCCACATCCGTCGCTTGACGCGCAGGCTCGCAAGGGCCTGATCCCAAATGCATCATTTCGAGTCAGACTCTTAGTGCAAAAGTGGGATTTCATCCTGAGAGCGCGAAAACCAGTTTGCGCTAGGAGCAACCGTCGCGCCGGCGATGCAGAACGACCGGGTTTGGCCGGGAGCGGAATAGCCGCTTTGAATCATCCAACAGCAACAAGCAGACGTCCGTTCTTGGAGATAGCCAGTGGCGGTCGTCGACCCACAACAACCTTACTGCCGGCGGTATCTGAACAGCTGCGTGGCACGGTGCGTTAAGCTCATAGGCTGCCTCGGATTTCCGAGTTTACCGCCGTGATGTGCCGCCTCAAGTAGAAGCGGTACAACGGCTGTGTGTTCGGCTGGACCGTCGAGGAAATGAAACCAGCGTTGCGCAGACGCCGGTAGCGTTGGTTCCGCGCCCCATAGACCGGATTTGGCGTCCAACGCGCAAAGATTTGTCGATCCGTGCACGGGCGATCTGGCACCGTTGACTGATGGCGCCGCAACGGCAGCATTCTGAAACGATCTTCCTATGTTCATTGCCTCGGCCTGCCTTCGTCATGCGCGGTCGCAATAATAGAGTTGCCCCTCGTTACCAAAGCGGGCGCCAGCGATAGGAGGGGATGCCCAAATAGACGGAGCGTCAGCGATTGGTTGGCCAGCGATCGATATTGCATCGCCGTTCGAGACATGAGGAGTTCATTCGTGCCTCTTTCCCCCCGTCGTATCAGGCCGATCGTCTCCACAGCGCTCGCGTTATGCTTGATAACCTCGGCCGCCCGTGCCGCGGACGCACCGCCGGGCGACAGCACCACCGCTTCCGCCGATCAACTGGAATCGATCATCGTCACCGCCAACAAGCGGAACGAGAACATCAAGGACGTGCCGACCAGCATCTCCGTACTTGGCGGTACCAGCCTGCAGGACCAGCACATCCAGAACTATGACGATCTGACGCGCGCCATCCCGAGCGTCTCTTTCGGTGCCGGTTCTGCCGGGGTGGGCGTCGGCGAGGGCCTGTCGAACATCGAGATCCGCGGCATCAGCTCGAGCTCCGGCTCCGCGACCGTCGGCATCTATCTCGACGACACGTCGCTGACCGTCAAGAACACCTATGACGGGGCGGCGCAGCCCTACCTCATCGATATCGACCGCGTCGAGGTGCTGCGCGGGCCGCAAGGAACGCTTTACGGCGCCAGCTCGATGGCCGGGACCGTCAAGTTTATCAGCAAGCAGCCCGACATGAACGAGTTCAGCGGCGAGCTGGCGACCGACCTGTCGGCGACCGTGCATGGCGGGATTAATTACGACGAGGACGCGATCGTCAATATCCCGGTCATTCCGGGCGTCTTCGCTTTGCGAGAGGCTTTTTCCTATGGCGACGACAGCGGCTGGATCGACCATTACTCGCTGGCCGGGCAGCTCAGCAAATCGGGCGTGAACGAGGTGCACCACATCGTCTCAAAGACGATCGGCAAGATCGTGCTCGATTCCGACCTGACGATCACCCCCGAGCTCTTCTTCCAGCGCTACAAGTCCGATGATTCCTCGGATTTCTATCCGGCCCTAGGCCTGTGGGAGCAGGACAAGGAAGTGGTCGAATCGCAGCGCGACACGGTGTTCATGCCCAGCGTGACCGTCACCAAAGGGCTCTCTTTTGCCGATCTGACCTCGGTCACCAGCTATTTCTGGCGCCAGATGTCGCGGATCAATGACGGCACCTACTACAACAGCGTGGTCTACGGAGACTATATCCTCGACAGCCTTGGCCCGACGCCGGCGCAGATGGCGGGGGACGACAACATCATCGCGAGAATACCGTCGACCAGCCTCTACGAGACCGCCTATGGCCAAGCCACCGAGGAAGTGCGGCTGACCTCGCGGCCGCCGGAGCAGACCGGGCTGCCGTTCAAATGGGTCGCCGGGCTCTACTACAATGACCAATGGAATACCCATCGCGACACCGAGCTGGTGCCGGGGCTCAATGCCGATTACGCCAAGATCTATGGCGTGCCGCTGTCGCAGAGCAACAACCCCGTCCTGGGAACGGACATCGAGCCGCAAATCTACGACAACGATATTATCTATTGGGGCGCGGGTCGTTACGATGAGCGTCAGTACGCTGCCTTTGGCCAGTTCGACTTCGACATACTGCCATCGCTGCACGGGTCGGTGGGGGCGCGGTATGATTACGCGCGGGTCGCCTACACGTTCAATGGCGGCGGCTACTTCAATCTTGGCAACGACATTCCTTTCGTGGATGTCGCCCGGTATTACTCGCTCGATCCTAAGTTCTCGCTCGCCTACGACGTCAGCCCCACTTCGAGCATCTACGCCACGGCGGCCAAGGGCTTTCGTCTCGGCGGCCCGATTGCGCCGCCGGTTCCGACGGGGCCAAACAATCCGTGCTCGCAGGACTACAAGGATCTCGGCATCTCCACGCCGGCGCCGAAATACGATTCGGACAAGCTGTGGAGCTACGAGCTGGGCACCAAGTCGTCGCTGCTGGACCGGACGCTCTCGGTCAACGCGGCGATCTATTACATCGACTGGCAGAACTTCCAGCAGACGATCGACCTGCCGATCTGTGGCTTCGACGTCACCCAGAATCTCGGCAACGCCGAGAGCTACGGTGTGGAGCTCGAAGCAGTCTACAAGGTCCCGGCGGTTAAGGGCCTGACGCTCGGCGTCACCGCGGGGGCTACCAAGGCAACGATCACCTCATCGGACAACCCGCAGACCGCCGCCGTCGGCCAGAAGATCCTCTTCACCCCCGACTGGACTGCGACCTTCACCGCGGATTATACGTGGCCGATCAGCGACGATTGTGATGGCTATATACGGGCCGATTACGACTGGACCGGCCGGTCGCACGGCAGCTACCAGCAGTCCAATTCGAATTTCTCGAACCCGCAATACGACGTGCTCAACCTGTCGGCCGGCGTGGTCTTCGGTGCCTACGACGTGTCGCTCTACGTCAAGAACGCCACCGACGACACGACCGTTATCCAGCGGCCGCAGGTCGATCTGGTGATCACCGGCTACACCGTCCGGCCGGTGACCATCGGCGTCCACGGCGTAATGAGGTTCTAAGCTGATTCTCTCGTGGCGAGGCCACGTGCCCGCCCTGGCCAAGGAGTGTGACTGAATGACCGTCGCCACCGCCTCCGCCTTCAAGACCGCGGAGATCGTCCCGCTGTTCCGCCGGATGCTCGACCTCTGCAAGCTGCAGCCAAGCGAGTCCCTGGTGCTGCTGACCGAGCCCGAGACCAACCAGGACTATGCCGCCGCGTTCTACGCCGCGGCGCGCGACATCGGCGCCGAAACGCTGTCACTGATGGTGCCGTCCGCCCCGCCGGAGCAGGTGCCGGTGATGCGCAGCGGCAACGCGTCGTCCACCATCCTCGCGAAGTCGCGGCTGGCGATCGAGACGCTGAAGCGGGCCGACATGGTCGTCGATCTCTCGAGCGGCGGCCTGCTCCACTCCCAGGAACAGCGCCTCATACTCGAGACCGGCACCCGGATGCTGCTCGTCCACGATCCGGTCGAGGCGTTGCAGCGGCTGTTCCCGACCGAAGAGGACAAGCACCGGGTGACCAAGGGAACCACCCGGTTGGGCGCCGCAAGCCGCGTGCGCCTGAAATCCGATGGAGGGACGAATGTCTGGTTCGAGATTACCGCGCGCCCGGTCATCGGCCAGTACGGCTTCACCGATCAGCCGGGGCGTTGGGACCACTGGCCGGGCGCGTTCCAATACACGATCCCGCACGAGGGTGTCGGCGAGGGCACGCTGGTGCTCGATCCGGGCGATATCTGGTATCCGGCGAAGCGGTTCATCACCACGCCGGTGACACTGGAATTCGAGGCTGGCGCCGTCGTCTCGATCACCGGCGGCTACGACGCCTTCATGGTCAAGGAATATATCGAGAACTGGCACGACCCGGAGGGTTTCGCCATCTCGCATATCGGCTGGGGATCGCACCCGCGCGCCTTGTGGAATGCGCTGGCATTCCAGGATCCGATGGACGTCATCGGGCAGGACGGCCGTACCGCGTATGGCACCACCCTCTTCGCGCTGGGCGAGAATGCGACCTTTGGCGGCAAGCATACCGTCGGCTGCCACCAGGATTTCGCGCTCCGCCACCATCGCTTCTATCTCGACGACGAGCTGATCGCCGATAGCGGCAAGATCCTGCCGTCCGACCTGCAGTGACGGGGTTATCCGGCATGCGCCCCGTCACCGTCGTTCATTATCGCTGCCGGGCGGAGCGCGAGCGCGAGCTCGAGGCGATCTTCGAAACGCTCGCCTGCGAGACCCGACAGGAGGCCGGCTGCATCGCCTATCAGTTCCACCGCGATCCTGACGAGCCGGGCCGCTATCTCCTTTACGAGTGTTATGTCGACGAGGCAGCGCTGAAGGCGCATCAGGCGGCGGCCTATTTCGAGACATTGGTAAAAGGCGCCATCCCGGCCCTGATCGAGGAGCGCCGGATCGAGCGCTTCGTGACGCTCGATCCGGCCGCCTGAATTCCACCGGTGGCCTCGCATTCAGGCGGCGGCGCGCGCCAGCACCGTGTCGGCTGTCAGGATATCCGCGTATTTCTGCCCCATGTCGAAGAGGCTCGCCTCATGCGGAGCCAGCGCACGGTCGCCGACGCAATCTCGTAGCACGATCGGCCGGTAGCCAAACGACATGGCGTCGACGACGCTCGCCCGCACGCAGCCGCTGGTCGTGCAGCCCGCGACGATCACGGTCTGGACGCCGTGCTGGGCCAACCACGGGGCGAGGCCGGTGCCGAGGAATCCGGAAGGCACCGTCTTCCGCACAACCAGCTCGCCTGGCCGGGGTGCCAGCTGGGGCACGATGGCGCTAAGCGGATCAGCCTCCGTCAAGCCTCCCAGCGGCGGCACCTTGAGGCAGAAGATGTTGCGGTCCGAGCCGTCATCCGCGAAGACGATCCGGGTGAAGGCGATGGGCCAGAAGCTGGACCGCGCATGCGCCAGGACCGGAACCGTCGCCGCGATGGCGGCCGGAATGTTCCCCCCGCCGAAATGCGCCGGATCGGCGAAGCCCGTGACGAAATCGACGATCAGGAGGCTGATCCCACCGACGATTCCGAGCGGCGCGCCGAAGCCCTGCCGCCGGAAGACATCCGTTTCACCGTCCATCACACGGTCTCCGCCTGCCGGGTCCCGAGCGAGGAGCCATCGCGGTCGAGCACCCGCCCGGCGCGCACGACCTCCACGCCGTCGAGGCTGACGGTGCAATTGCGCATCGGGATATCGACGTGGCAGGGGGTGTTCCGCGAGCCGCCGGCCTCGGTATTGGGCCCGAGCGAGAACAGGAAATTGCCGGCGAAGGCGCGAGCCTCCATCGCCGTCGACTGCTCGCGGCCGTAGAGCATCATCGAGGACCAGCGCGCCCGGTCCTGCAGCCCCCATCCCAGATGCGAGACGGCAAAGCCCTCTCGATCGGCGAAATGAGCCATATAGTCCTTCAGGATATCGGCATCGAGATCGCCGGCGATGTCGGTGACGTAGCCATCGCTCACCGTCAGCTCGATCGGCATCTGCACATAGGATTTGATCGGCAGCAATATGTCGCCCCGGTCGAGAATGATGCGGCCCTCGGCCGTGCCCTCGTCCGGCCAGGTGAGCGCGAAGCCGCTGGGCCAATGATCCCAGCGCCCCGGCTTGTCGGTGAAGCCATATTCCAGGATTGGCGGGTACTGGCCGAGGCTGCAGCGGAAATCCGTCCCGGCCGCCGAGGTCACATGCATCCCGCGCGACTTGCCGATCAGGTCGGCGGCCGCAATCACCCGTCTGCGGTCCTCCTCGGTCGGCAGCAGCCGGGTCAAGACTTCCGGCGGCTCGATCACCAGGAGGATCTTGGTTCCGGATTCCAGGATCTGCTGCTGCTCCTGGGAGAACAACAGCACCATCAGGTCGAGCACCAGGTCGCTCGCCTTGAGCGCCGCCATCGCCGCGGGATTGCCGGCGAGCCCGGTGGCGCCGACATAGGCGAAGGGATCCCGGCTCGGCGATTTCTCGCCGTTGAGCGGCCGCAGTTCCAGCCGATTGAGCGCAACCGCGAAGGACCCTGCCGCGGTGATCGCCGTCGCCAGGGTCTGCGGATGGGTGTGCGGACCGGTCAGGATCGTGACCGTCTGGCCAGCGCGCAGCTGGCAAAGTGTCAGCACCTGCTTCCAGGCCTCGATCATCTGGTAGTCGCTGACAGGCATTTCAGAACCTCCCTCTGATCGGCAGGGTTATCGGATGGGGTCGCTGCGGCAGGGCGGAAAAGCGTGGTAGGTCCGGCCGAAATAGCAGAGGCCGCTGGGGTTGTTGCCCTCGGAGATCGCCTGCACCCGGCAGATCAGCACGCTGTGAGTGAACACTTCCATGGTCTGGTCGATCAGGCAGTCGAAGGAGACTGCAGCATCGGACAGGACCGGGGCGCCGGTCTGCAGGACGCACCAAAGTCCAACCTGGAAGCGCGCGTCGCCGCGCAGCTTTGTCTGGCCGGCGAACACTGCCGAAATCTCCTCCTGGCCGGCACCGAGCGTGTTCACGCACAAGACACCATTCTCTTTGATCGCCGCGTTCTGGGCGCTGTTCCGGTTCATGCAGACCAGTAGGGTCGCGGGCGTGTCGCTGACGCTGCATACGGCGGAGGCGGTGAAGCCCAGCCGCCCGGCCGGGCCGGCGGAGGTGACCACGTTGACCGCCGTCCCCATCCGGGTCATCGCCTCGCGGTACTGCTCGCGGGAGAAGCCGTGGTCCATCGGATCGCCGGTCAGCAACCCGCCAGAAAGGGGGTGATCGCGGCGAAGAACCCGTCGAAATCGTCCCACGGGATCATGTGGCCGGCGCCGGCGACGGTCGCGACCTCGATCGACGGGACCAGCCCGCGGATTTCCGCCACATCCTCCGGTCCGACGACCTTTGCCCCGCCGGCAACGACGAGCAGCGTCGGCACAGAGAGATGCGGCAGGTCGCCGTGGATGTCTTCACTTTGGAAATTGTTGAAGCTGGTGACGATCGCAGTCTCGTCGCAGGTGTGCAGCCATTCCGCCCTGAGGGCGATCTGCTCGTCCGTCCAGCTCGGCGACATGAATTTGCGCATGCCCGCAGCATCGACGCCGTGCGCCGCGAGGCGGATCGAATCGGTGTACCAGGAGAGTTCGGCCGGATACGGGCGGCGGCCCGGCCCGCTGACCGGCGGATCGACGAGCACAAGTTTCGCCACCTCGGCGCCGTGGCGCCGGGCCGTGCGGACCCCGATGCGGGCCCCCATCGAGTGCCCGAGCAAGGCGAAGGATTCCAGCTCCAGTGCTGCGGCGAAGCCGGCCACGTCGGCCGCATAGGTGTCCAGGCTGTAATCGAGATCCGGACCGCTCGACGACAGGCCGCGGCCGCGAACGTCGAGGACATAGGTATCCCGCGACTGTCCCAGACGTTCGGCGACGAATCCCCAGGTGATTGCCGGGCTGGTGATCCCTGGCACCACGATCAGCGGCGCGCCCCGGCCGCCATAGCGCAGATAGTGTTGCCGGATGCCGTTGGCGTGGACATTGCCGCCATGGAGGAACGTGCTCGACATGGCCCGAGACTCAGCGATCGGCCGCGAGTGCCGGGGCACCCTGGCGGGCGGGTGCGACCGCTCTATGGCGAGGTTGGTTCGGAGGCGCCTCCCAGAACGACGCGTCGAGGCCCGCCTCCTCCTGCTCCGGCGTCACGCGCAACCCGATCGTCCGGTCGAGGATGGTGACGACGATCAGCGCGACGATCGCTGTCCCGCCGACCACCCCAACGATCCCCAGCGCCTGCATCCCGATCGAGACGACGGCGTGGTGATAGGCATAGGCGCCCTTCTCGACATCGAAATACCCGCCTCCGGTGGTGCCGGCGCCGATGATGCCGGCGGCGAGGCAGCTCAGCAATCCCGGCCCCAGGGCGAGCGGCGCGATCTTGAGCTCGTCGATCCCGGAGCGGCGGACCAGTATCTCGGTGAGCCACATCACGACCGGACCGAGGGCGCCGATCAGCAAGGTCTCCCATGGCTGCGCCAAGTCGAACAGCGCCGAGCAGGAAATATATCCGGCGAGTGGCCCCAGAATGATGTAGACGGGCATCTTCCGCAGGTCGGCGATGAGCGCGCCGGTGATGCCGCCCCCCCCGAACGACAGGAACAGGCTGACGAAAGTCAACCCCAAGCTGGAATCGCCGGTGGTGATCCCGAAATACCCGTGCCCGGGCTGGACGAAGCCGCATCCGACCACGAACATCGAGATGCCGCACATCAGGATGAGGCTGCCGGTCGCAAGCGCGACGATGTTCACCGGCGCCTTCGCGATATGACGGCGCGGCCCGAGCTTCCAAGCGAGGACGAGCCCCCAGGTGCCGACATAGAGATAGAGCGAGTAGGTCCCGACGAAGTCGTGCATGCCGGCATTGGTAAGGATGCTGCCGGAGCCGTAGGTCAGGTAGACCAGAAGTGGCATGAAGATCATGCTTGAGAGCACACACATGATGTAGTAGGGCGCCGCTTTCATCCGCTCCACTCCGGCACCGTGGATGAGCGCGCAGGTCAGTCCGGCAAACATGAAGAAGAACGCGGCGAAGATCTGCTGCGTGTCGGCCGTCGGCATCGTCGCCGGATCAAGGTGGATGGACGAGGTGGTCAGCAGTGTCCCGAAGAGCCAGTAGTCGGCAAACGCCTGGCCGGCGGGATTAGGAACACCCAGTGCCTGGTAGAACTGCAGGTTCCAGACCGCATAGCCGCAGAGGACGAACGAGACGCCGCCGATCATGGCGCCGGCGATCTTCTGCACGATCGTATCGGTGACGTTCTTTACCTGCACGAGGCCAACATCGAGCAAGATGAGGCCCAGCAGCCCGGCCAGAACCCCGACGCAGGCGAACATGTAGAAGAACGCCTCCAGGAATGCCTCGGTCGAGACCTGCTGCGGGAACGTATGGTCCATCCGATCTCTCGTCCTTCCAGCGCTCGGCGTGGCGCGTCAGAGCTCGATGCCGGCGATGCGCCCCGCAACCTCCTTGAGGCCCGCGCGCGGATGTTCCGCATAGATGCGCTCGCAGAGAAAGGCGGCGGGCGTCGCATTGACGTTCTCGAACAGTTCCGTCCGGCCGGCGAGCGAGCTCGAGGTCAGATCCCAGACGAAGTTCATCAGCCGGTTCTTCAGCTGTGCGCTAACATTGTGGCCGGGCAGCAGATCGTCGAGGTAATGCCCGACCTCCGGGTTGTTGAAGTCGGCCTCGGTGAAGCGCATCACCAGCCCCTGTCCGCACAGCTCCTGCATCGTGTGGATGATGCGGGGATAGTTCTTGATTGAGAGCAGGCGGCCCGTGGTCAGGAAGTTCATGTTCGGCGCCATGACGCCGCCTTCGGTCAGCTCCGCCGTCTCCTCGGCGGCAATGACGAAGGCCCGCAGTGCCTGGGCGTATTCGATGAGTTCCGCCATCATCACGCGGACGCCGGGGAACTTCTCGGTGCCGAGGGCATCGATCACCAGCTGCGCAGTGCCGATGAAAATCTCCGCCTTGACCGCGAGACGCGTGAGGATGTGCCAATGCACCCAACGAATCACCGGGCCGTAATATTTGAGGAGCGTCGGATCACCGAGATTGAAGATCCGCTCCTCGGGGATGAGCACCTTGTCGAAGATGATGAACTGGTCGGCTTCCTCACCGCGCCAGCCCAGCGGGTGGTCGAATTTCGCAGCACCGGGATGCGAGACGGCTTCCCGGCAGACCATTCTGACGCCGTCCGTGGCGGTCGGCAACGCCGCCCAGATGCAGGCTTCGGCGGGAAAATCGGGGCGGGTGAGGTTAGTGAAGATGATCTCGTCGCCCTGGGCGGCCAACGATCCCACGGATTTGGCGCCGGAGACCCGGACCCCGCCTTTTTCCATGCTGACCACAC
>DATGFU010000190.1:0-4285 GCA_035308865.1 Allostellaceae bacterium
CCAGGCATCGTATCGGGCCGGCAGGATCCGGGCGCTCTCAAAGCGATCCGGTGATGCGCGAAATCGAGCTCGAGATCGTCGGGACCGAAGAGGTTGGCGCCGATCAGGCCCGCCTGCTTGCCGTTGGCCGCATGCGACCGCGGCTCGATCAGGAACCCGACATCCTTGCGCTGGGCCGAGCCGAACTCGACCAGCGGGACGATGACGCCCTCCTGGAAGGGTCGGCCGGTGGCGCCCGAGATGGCATCGAGCGGGATCGGCACGTGCTGCAGCCCGAGCTCGTCGACGACGCTCTCACGCAGCACGCTGAGCGGCGCGCCGGTATCGAGGATGAAGCTGCGCGAAACGCCCCCGATGCCGACGACAATCCGTGCCTGGCCGTCCGCGCCGTCGGTCGTCTGGAGCAGAATGTCCGGATCGCCCGGGCAGATCGCAGCCGCCGCCGAGGTAACCAAGGCGACCAGCAGAAGCGCCGCGCCGGTCAGGCTCCGCCGCATCGTCAGATCGACACCTGCCGGCCGATCTCGACCACGCCGTCCGGCGGCAGCTTGAAATAGTCGCTCACATGCAGCGCGTTGCGCTGCATCGTGGCGAACAGCATCTCGACCCAGCGCGGCAGACCCTGCTTGTCCTCCCGCGGCACCACCGTCTCGTGGCCGACATAGTAGGTCACGTCGGCGAGGTCGACCTCGCAGCCGCCGATATGGGCGTCGACGAGCAGAGCCGGGATGTCGCGCCGCTCCATGAAGCCGAAGCGGGCCGTCGCCCGCCAGAATCGCGGCGCCAGCTTCTCGAGCACCAGCCGGTCCTCGTTCACCCAGGGAATCGAGAGGTTGACGATGGTGACGACCAGGAGGCGCTCGTGCAGCGCCCGGTTGTGCTTCAGGTGCCAGACCATCACCGGCGGCGCGGCAGCCTCGGCCCGGGTGAGGAACACGGCCGTGCCGGGCACTCGCGGGACGGCCTTGATCTGCTCCAGGAACTCGTCCAGCGGCGTGATCGATTCGTGGAGTCGGCGCGCCACCGCCGCAGCGCCCGTATGCCAGACAAACATGACGCCGTAGACGAGGACGCCCAGCACCAGGGGGACCCAGCCGCCCTCCGCCACCTTGGCGAGGTTCGCGGCGCAGAACGAGGCATCGACGATGACGAAGACGCCGGCGACGGCGACGGCCTGGAACAGGTTCCAGCCCCAGACATCGCGCATGGCGATGAACAGCAGGACCGAGGTCATCAGCATCGTCATCGACACCGCGATGCCGTAGGCGGCGGCCAGGTTGTCCGACTTCCCGAAGCCGATGCAGAGTCCGAGCGTCGCGATCATCAGGAGCCAGTTCACCGCCCCGACATAGATCTGGCCGTATTCGCCGGCCGAGGTCTGGGTGATCCGGAGCCGCGGCAGCCAGCCGAGCTGGATCGCCTGCCTGGTCATCGAATAGGCGCCCGAGATGATCGCTTGGCTGGCGATCACCGTGGCGACGGTCGACAGCACCACCAGCGGGATCAGCAGCATCGACGGGCAGAGATGAAAGAAGATGTTGTCGGAGGCAGGCTCGCCCTCCAGCACCAGCGCCGCCTGTCCGGCATAGTTCAGGACGAGGCTGGGAAAGACCAGCGCCGACCAGGCGAGGCGGATCGGCCGCGCGCCGAAATGGCCCATATCGGCATAAAGCGCCTCGGCCCCGGTGACGCACAGGAAGACGCCGCCCAGCACCAGGAACGAGCCGGCGCCGCCATGCAGCAGGTAAAGCGCCGCGTAGTGGGGCGAGACGGCCGCCAGGACCGCCGGATGCCGTGAGATGCCCCACAGGCCCAGCACCGCGATGACGGCGAACCACAGCACCATGATCGGCCCGAACGCCTTGCCGATCCGCTCCGTGCCCACCGGCTGCACCGCGAACAGCGCGACCAGGATCGCCACCGAGACCGGCAGCACCCAGGGCTGCACCGCCGGCGTCGCGATGTTGAGCCCCTCGACCGCGGAGAGCACGGAGATCGCCGGGGTGATCGCCCCGTCGCCGTAGATCAGCGCGGCGCCGAAGAGGCCGATCGCGACGATCGCCGGCCGGTGTCCCCGCTTGATCCCGAGCAGCGACATCAGCGCCAGGATGCCGCCCTCGCCGTGGTTGTCGACCCGCATCGCGACCGTGACGTACTTGATCGAGGTGACCAGGATCAGCGTCCAGACGATGAGCGAGACGACGCCCAGCGTCGTCTCCGGCGCCGGATGGTCGCCGGTCATCGAGAGAACCGTCTTCAGCGTGTAGAGCGGGCTCGTCCCGATATCGCCGAAGACGACGCCCAGCGCCGAGGCGGCGGCGACCCAGGTCGCGGGATGGCGCTCTGCTTCGACGTTCGCCATGGTCCCCGTCCCCGCGATGGCGCGATCCTGCGGGACAACGCGCCGCGAGGCAAGGGGTCCAGACGTGCTCGAATGCGGGGTTGCGCCTGCGGGCCGATCACCCGATATTGTCGGTCGGGAGGTCGGCGATGGGCAGGTCCCTCGCCAACCCGGTCAGGTCCGGAAGGAAGCAGCCGTAACGAGTTTCGGCCTGGGTCACGCGCCGATCTCCCACCCTCCCTTCATTTTAGCCGATACGTTCCCTCTCCTGCCCTTCAGGGCGGAGAGGGAGGGGCCGGCGAAGCGGGAGGGTGAGGTGGGCCGTGCCGACGCTCCGAGCCCATCCCCCACCTCGCCCCGCCCCTCTCCGCCCCCAGGGGCGGAGAGGGAGATTTAGAGCGATCGCAGGTAGTTCAGGATGTCCTGAACCTGCCCGCGGCTCAGTGCGTTGAAGTGGTTGATCGAGCGGTTCGCCTCCGAGCCGGCGCTCTTATGCGCCTCGATCGCGTCGACGAGGTTCGACGCCCGCCCGTCATGCAGGAAGAAGACCCGCTGGCCGATGCCCCAGAGCGGCGCCGTGCGGAACTCGTCTCCCGCGGCCGAGCCCTGGACGACGCCGTCGCGCAAGCCGACGCCCATGTTGTGCACCTGGAAATCGCTGAAGGGATGGAAGGTGACGTTGCTCTGGCCGGTGTAGACCGACGGGCCGGTCGTCAGCGTCTCGAAATGGCAGGACTCGCAGCCGACGTCGTGGAACAGCTGGTGGCCGTCGGTCGTCGACGCCGTGCTCGGCGCCGGCGCGGGCGGGGCCGACAGCCGGATGAATCCTGCGAAGTTGACCGCCGCCGAAGATAGGTCCGACGACGCGCTCCCCGAGTTGATCGTGTTGACGAAGAAGGTGCTGTCCTCGGGATCGTTGGTGAACCGGCAGCCGGGATCGTCCTCCCGCTCGTTCGGGAAGAGCTCGTTGGTGACGCCCTGCTCGACGTTGTAGGCCTCGCCCGAGAAGATCAGCAGCGACTTGTCCTGCGCCTTCCAGCCGAACCGGCCGATCGTGCCGTCATTGGCGTTGATGTTGTAGTGGCCGGCGACGCCGAAGGCCTCGCGGTCGGCCGCGTGGGCCTGGCGGGCCTGGCGCAGCGCTGCATCGGGCACGTTCTCGACCAGACCCAGGCCGAACAGCCCTGTCGGGATGCGCAGGGCGAGGTTGCCGTTGGCCCTCTCCGCCTCGAAATTCGGCTGCTTGATGCTGCAGCCGGACGCGTCGCTGCGGCCGGTGATCGTGAAAAGGTTGTGGACCTGGCCGTCCCGCGTTCCGTCCGGCCGGCGGACGAAGCGCGCCTCCCGGATCGGGCCGTTGGGTTTGATGAAGGACGGCACCTTGTTCGTGGCGCCGTCGAGCGCTGCGATCGCCGGCAGCGGGTTGACCGGCGGGCTGGAGCCGCCGACGGCCGGGAAGATGTGGCAGGCCGAGCAGACATTGCCGTTGAAGCGCGGGCCCAGCCCGCTGCCGCTCTCGCCGTCGATGCTGCCGGTCACCGAATCGACGGTGACGAACTGCGCCTCGGCGGCGTTGAAGAAGGAAACCTCATCGGGGCCGAGCCCCGGCAGGGGACCGCCGGCGCCCGGATCGCCGCCGCGCGGACCGGGATCGAGCGATTTCGCGAAGGCGGGAATTGCATCGGCGGACGGCCGATCGGCATCCGCAAGGGCGGCCGGAGCCGCCAGCAGCAGGAGCGCGGCAATGATCGCTTCGCCCCTCGGCCGGGAGAGCGCTGCGGCAAGATGCGTGTGCTTCCACATGACAGAAAGGTCCTCCGACGGCCGGCGCGGCGGACCATATATCGTCATCCATGCGAATGCAACTGACTCGCAATCGCGATCATTCCTATCGGCTCATAGATCGTGCGCCGGCCTTCCCACGCCTCTTCCATCTCTGCCAGA
>DATGFU010000191.1:0-16833 GCA_035308865.1 Allostellaceae bacterium
TCACTGGCAGGGAAGACGGCCGGCAGCCGGCCGTGCGGCGAAGACACGTTCGTCCCTGGGTGTATATCGCAGGCCGGCGGATTTGCACAATGAACAGGGTGTCACGTACGGGGCGCGTTCCGCGCTGGTCAGCTGCCTAGAAATTGGGCGGTGTGATGGGGCGAAAAATGAAACGGGCGGCGTCTCCGTTTCGGAGACGCCGCCCGCGCCACTATGCCGGTTAGTGGACCGCTTCGCCGTGAAGGGCGAGGTCGAGACCCTCGACCTCGGTCTCCTCGTCGACCCGGAGTCCGATCGTGAACTTGATCAGGGCCAGGATGACGAGGCTGACGATCGCGTCATAGGCGATGACGATGCCGACGCCGATGAACTGGTTGGTCACCTGCCCCCAGTTGCCCTCCAACCCGCCGGGCGAGCCGCCCATCGCATTGACCGCGAAGACGCCGGTCAGGATGGCGCCGGCGGCGCCGCCCACCGCATGGACGCCGAAGCAGTCGAGCGCGTCGTCATACCCGAAGGCCGCCTTGAGCGAGGTCGCCCCGAGGTAGCAGACAACGCCCGCCACGATGCCGATGATCAGCGAACCCCCCGGGCCGACGAAGCCCGAGGCCGGCGTGATCGCGACTAGGCCGGCGACCGCGCCGGAGCAGATCCCGACCACCGTCGGCTTGCCCTTCAACGCCCACTCGACGAACATCCAGGCAAGGCCGGCGGCCGCGGTGGCGACCTGCGTCACCGTCATCGCCATGCCCGCCTGCGTCCCGGCCGTGACCGCCGACCCGGCATTGAAACCGAACCAGCCGACCCACAGCAGCGACGCGCCGATGAAGGTGAGCACGACATTGTGCGCCGGCCCGGTATCCTTGCGCTTGCCCAGCATGAGCGCACACATCAGCCCGGCCACGCCGGCATTGATATGCACCACCGTGCCGCCGGCGAAGTCGAGCACCTTGACCCAGGCGAGGCTGTTGCCCTTGTCGTCGACATTGGCCGCCGACAGGAACCCGTCCGGACCCCAGACCCAATGGGCGACCGGGGCGTAGACCAGGATCGCCCAGAGCGCCATGAAGATCAGCATCGCCGAGAACTTCATGCGCTCGGCGAAAGCGCCGGCGATGAGGGCCGGGGTGATGATCGCGAAGGTCATCTGGAAGCAGGCGTAGACCGACTCGGGAATGGTCGGCGCCAGCCCGTTGGTGCTCGTCGTCTGGTCCGCGACGTTGCTGATGATGTTCTGGAACAGCACCGCCGAGAACCCGCCGATGAACGGGCCGCCACTGGTGAAGGAGAGGCTGTAGGTCACCACCATGTAGAGCACGGTGACCAGGCAGGTGACGGCGAAGCTCGTCATCACCGTGTCGCCCACGTTCTTCTTGCGGACCATGCCGCCATAGAAGAGGCCGAGGCCGGGCACTGTCATCATCAGCACCAGCGCCATCGAGGTGAGCATCCAGGCGGTGTCGCCGGAATTGATGGTGCACGGCTTGGTGACGCCGGCGGCGCAGACGGGCGGAGCCGGCGGTGTGGGCGCCGCGGCCGGAGCGGGCGCGGCAGCCGGCGCGGGCGCTGGCGGCGCGGCCTGATCCTGCGCCGCCGCCCCCCCGGCGACGGCGACCATCAGCGCCGTGACCATGACGATGCCGGCAACCAGCCGCATCGGGTTGAATCGCTTCAACATGTGCCTTCTCCTCGGGTTCTTGTCGTGTGTCTCGGGCATGGCCACGCCGGCCCCTTCAAATCGCTGCGGCACCGGTCTCGCCGGTGCGGATGCGGAGCGCCTGGACGAGGTCGAGCACGAAGATCTTGCCGTCGCCGATCTTTCCGGTATGGCCGGCGTGCTGGATCGCCTCGATGACCTGCTCGAGCAGATCGTCGCTGACCGCGACCTCGACCTTGATCTTGGGCAGGAAGCTCACTGCGTATTCGGCCCCGCGATAGATCTCGGTCTGGCCCTTCTGACGCCCGAATCCCTTGACCTCGGTGGCCGTCATGCCCTGGACGCCGAGCGCGGTCAGCGCCTCCCGCACGTCGTCGAGCTTGAACGGTTTGATGATGGCGACAATGAACTTCATGGTCTCCTGCTCCTTCCGGGTTGCGGGAAGGGGGAATCAAGATTCGTGCCGAGATCCGACGATTCGGCCGGCCATCGACAAAAAGGCCGAAATTCCTGCGAATCGGAGCGATGAGGGCGAGCCCACAAAGCAGAAACCGCCGGCGCTGAGCGCCGGCGGTCTGCCACCCCCAACGGAATGTGCGACTATTGCTCGACGATCTCGGCGCGCCGGTTCTGGGGTTCCCGGACGCCGTCGGGTGTGGGCACGAGCAGCCCGTTCTTGCCGACGCCGACGGTCGTGACCTCGCCCGCCGGAACGCCGTCCTTCACAAGCTCCGCCTTGACCGAGGCCGCGCGGCGCTCGGACAGGCCCTGGTTGTAGCTGGCCGAGCCCACCGTATCGGTATGGCCGGTGACCGTGATCTGCACCGGCTGCCCGCCCTTGACGGCATCCGCGGCGGCCTGGACGACCTTGGCGGCGGCGGCGGTGATGTTCGACTTGTCGAAATCGAAGAACACCTGGAAGGAGCGCTGCTTCTCCACCGTCGGCGGTGGGGGCGGCGGCGGTGGGGGGGGCGGCGGAGGCGGCGCCGCCTCTTCCGGCGGCGACGGCGGCGGGTAGATCGCCAGCGGGATCACGAGATCGACGGACGCCGTGAACTGCCCGGTATCGCTCAGGTCGCCATAGGCGAGCTTGCCGTTGAGCGTCTTGTCGAACCGGACCTCGGGTCGGATCATCGCACCCTTGATGATGTCCGGCACGTCCGGCTTGTAGGTGATGCCGAGCGTCCACTCGGTGTAGGTCGTGGTCGGGCCGGTGAAGGAGCCGTTGGACTGCCCGTCCTCCGCCTTCACGAAGTCGAGATTGCCGGGGAACGCGCCGACGAAGAACCCGGCCCCGTTCTGGCCGCCGTCGTGATAGAACTCGCCTCTGACATTGAAGGTGAAGTTGTCGTTGATCGTGTAGGACCCGTACTGCGCGATGCCCCACCCCTGTGCGTGGAAGAAGTCGTCGCGGATGTAGTTGAGCTCTGTGGTGAGCGTCAGCGTATCGGTCGGCTTGTACGTGACGACGATGTCGCCGATGTAGCGGAGCGCGCCGCTGGGATCGACGATGGTCGCGTTCTCCGGCCCGATATGGGTGAGCGCCAGCACGGTGAGCTTGCCGTCGGCGAGCCCGTTCAGGCCGATACCGCCGAGGAAGGCCGGATCCTTGTTGTTGTCGCCGCTGCCGAGCGAGGTGTTGACGCCGGTATCGCCGCCCAGCCACAGATCAAACGTGTCGTTGAGGTGCGCGACGGCGTATCCGCCGGTGTGCTTCAGCGGAATGCCGAAATTGAAGATGTAGGAGTGCGAGTAGAAGGCGTTGCCCGTGGGCTCGATGACCTCGTTGCCGATCGGCGTCGGGTACTGGCCGAATTTGATGTCGACGCCGCCATCCGTGAGGATCGGCAGGTGCGCCGAGAAATCGGCCTCGACGATGTCGAGCTGAGTGCGATCGCTCGTGACATGCGTCAGCTCGCCGAGGAAATGCGTGTAGCGCGCGTCGGTGCCGTACATGCCTTCGAACTTGAAGCCCCAGTCGAAGCCGGTGGCCTTGGGGTCGACCGGCCGCGCCGCCACCAGCGAGAGCTGGTTGAGCACGAGCTGGTCCTGCTTGTCGGTGAAAAGGTGTCCGAAATTGATGTTGCTGCGGGAGTCGTCGGTGTTCCCCGTGATCCCGGCCTCGAGCTCGGCACCGAGGGTGAAGCTGTCCCAGAACGGGGCCGGCGTCCACGGTGCCGCCGGTGCTGCGGGCGCGGCCGGCTCGTCCGCCAGGGCCGCGCTTGCGCCAAGCACGAACAGGCTCGCGCCAAAGAGCGCCTTAGATCCTCTCATTCCAAATCCCCCGAAAGGTGAACGCGGCTTTATTGCCGGGCGCCTCCTGCCCGGCGGTTTCGCCTCCGCCGCGCACGATCCTCGGACCCGCATATAAATTCGAGGCGGGCCGGAAGCGGGCAGCGATTGCCGATGGTGATCAGCAATGATCGTGCCAGAGGCAGCGGTAACCTGCCCCGCCTCCCCGTCCGATCGCGGGCGCTTATTAATCTGCCGTAATTAAACGGGAATCCTAGGCGGCGTGGGCAATTGATATCGGCTCGAGCGCGGTAGCGGGGTGATGAAAACGCCGCCCTGTTGCGCGCCATCCCATGGCTCGGAATCGAGCACCCCCGCCGCGTCGCCGCGACGGGGGTGCCGTCTTCAGGGCCGGCGCCGGCCGATCAGACGCTGTAGTACATCTGGAATTCGATCGGGTGCGGCGTGTGCTCGAACGCGTAGATCTCCTCCCACCGGAGCTCCAGGTAGGATTCGATCTGGTCGGCGGTGAACACGTCGCCGGCGAGCAGGAACTCGTGGTCGTTGGCGAGCGTCGTGACCGCCTCGCGCAGCGAGCCGCACACGGTCGGCACCGCCTTCAGCTCCTCGGGCGGCAGGTCGTAGAGGTTCTTGTCGATCGGGTCGCCCGGATGGATGCGGTTGCGGATCCCGTCCAGCCCCGCCATCAGCATGGCGGCGAAGGCGAGGTACGGATTGGCCGCCGGATCCGGGAAGCGGACCTCGACGCGCTTCGCCTTCGGGCTCGAGCCGAAGGGGATGCGGCAGGAGGCCGAGCGGTTGCGCGACGAATAGGCAAGCAGCACCGGCGCCTCGAAGCCGGGGATCAGCCGCTTGTAGCTGTTGGTCGTCGGATTGGTGAAGGCGTTGAGCGCCTTGGCGTGCTTGATGATGCCGCCGATGTAGTAGAGCGCGGTGTCGGAGAGGTCGGCGTAGCCCGAGCCGGCGAAGGTCGGCTTGCCTTCCTTCCAGATCGACTGGTGGACGTGCATGCCGGAGCCGTTGTCGCCCTTGATCGGCTTCGGCATGAAGGTCGCCGTCTTGCCGTAGGCGTGGGCGACGTTATGCACCACGTATTTGTAGATCTGCATGCAGTCGGCAGCCTTCACCAGCGTCTCGAAGGTCGCGCCCAGCTCGTGCTGGCTCGGCGCCACCTCGTGGTGGTGCTTCTCGACGTTCAGCCCCATGTCGAGCATGGTCGAGAGCATCTCGGCCCGCATGTCGCCGGCGCTGTCGACCGGCGGCACCGGGAAATAGCCGCCCTTGATGGCCGGGCGATGGCCGCTATTGCCCTCGGGATAGGTCTTGAAGCTGTTGTAGGGGCCCTCCTCGCTGTCGAGCTCGTAGGCGGCGCCCTGCATGCCGGTCTTGAAGCGGGCGTCGTCGAACACGAAGAACTCGGCCTCCGGTCCGAAATAGGCGGTGTCGCCGACACCGCTCTGCGCCAGGTAGGCCTCGGCCTTCTTGGCGGTCGAGCGCGGGTCGCGCGGATAGGCCTGGCCGGTGGTCGGCTCGGCGATGTCGCAGACGATGATGAGCTGCGCCTGCGACGAGAACGGATCCATCACCGCCGTCGAGAGATCCGGGATGAGCGTCATGTCCGATTCGTTGATCGCCTTCCAGCCGGCGATCGACGAGCCGTCGAACATGATCCCGTCGGTCAGGAGATCCTCATCCACCGTGCGCACGTGGTGCGACAGGTGCTGCCACTTGCCGCGCGGGTCGGTGAAGCGGAAGTCGACGTACTTGACCTCCTTCTCTTCGATGAGATCGAGAACTTTCTTGACGTCGGACATCGCTGTGGATCCTTCGATGGAGCAAGGGGTTGGGGACCTGAAGACCGGGCGGGACCACGACCCGCCCAAAAAATGTGCAGTATGGCGAAGCGCCGGTCAGATCGCGGCGGTGCCGCGCTCGCCGGTGCGGATGCGCACGACCTCCTCGATGTTGGAGACGAAGATCTTGCCGTCGCCGATACGCCCGGTATGGGCGGCCTGCTGGATCGCCTCGACGGCCCGCTCGACCATCGCATCCTCCATGATGACCTCGATCTTCACCTTGGGCAGGAAATCGACCACGTACTCGGCGCCGCGATAGAGCTCGGTATGGCCCTTCTGCCGGCCGAAGCCCTTGGCCTCGGTCACGGTGATGCCCTGGATACCGACCTCGTGCAGCGCCTCCTTCACCTCGTCGAGCTTGAACGGCTTGATGACGGCTTCGACCTTTTTCATCGAACTCCTCGACCTCCGGGGGCGTGCGGCACCCCACCACGCCGCAGCGGAAGCACGCCGCATGCCATTCCCTCGCAGGGACGCCATTCGGCGGGGCCGCTGTGCGCGTCTATAGGGCGGGACGCTCTGGCGTGCAACGCCGTCGGCTTGACGCCTTTAGAACCCGTGGAGTAAGAGCCCACGCTCCAGACGGCGGGTGTAGCTCAGTTGGTTAGAGCGCCAGATTGTGATTCTGGATGTCGCCGGTTCGAATCCGGTCACTCGCCCCAATTTTTCAAATGCTTATAGGGACGCCTGCGGACCGCTATGCGGGCTAGGTATCCCCTAGGTATCCCGAAGCCCGAAATCGGGCTGCACCGAGGCTCCTCGACGACGCCTCCGCTCGCTCTGCCTATGGGGGCAGGGAGGTGGCGAAGCCCGGGTTGTTCCTTGGCTTTATCGCCAATCCCGCCGGGAAATCATCACCTCGCGCTGGCTTCGCGTTCAGCCGCCGCTGCAGGATCGGAGGCTGAGCCGGCGGCCAGGCATTCGCGCGTGCCGATCATACCGCGCTCCGTCGCCCGCTCGTCGACCTCCCGATCGGCACCATCCGGCCTTCCCGCTCGTCCCACAGCGCCGCGCGCCATGCCTTCAGCGCGTCCCACGGCCTCATGACGTAGATGCAGCGCAACGCGGGGTTGGCATCGTGACAGGCCTGGAGCCGATAGTTGGGGATGCGGGGATTGAGGTGGTGAATATGGTGGAACCCGATATTCCCGGTGAACCATTGCAGGATGCGCGGCAGTTCGAGATAGGAGCTTCCCTCGAGCGCCGCGGAGACCGGGTGCCAGGCATCCTGCCGCGCCCAGACGCTGCGCTCGAAACGGTGCTGCACCGAGAACAGCCACACGCCGACCGTCGCTGCGATCACGATGATCGGCCCCTGGACCAGCACCACGGAGCGGAAGCCGAGCGCGAAGGAGAGCCCGAGAAACAGACCGAGCAGCGCCAGGTTGGTCAGGTAGACGACACGCCGCTCGTGGCGCCAGGCGCGGGGGGTATCGAACGGCACGCGATAGAGCAGCAGGAATATGAAGGGCGGAAGCACGACCCACGAGACGAACGGATGCTGCAGCACCCGGTAGCTCCAGCGCCGCGTTGCCGGCAGAAGCCGATATTCGTCGACCGTCAGACACCCGGAATAGATGTCGATCCCGGTGCCCCGCCCGTCGAGATTGTTCCAATGGCTGTGATGTTGAGCATGCTGCCGGCGCCACATCGAATACGGCGTCAGCGTGATCAGGCTGCACAGAGTGCCCAGGGCGTCGTTGGCCCGGCGCGACCGGAAGAAGGATCCGTGCCCGCAATCATGCTGGATGATGAAGATTCGGACGAAAAATCCCGCGGCCAGGAAGGCCAGCGCGAGGGTGAGAAGATAGGACCATGCGAGGCTCCAATACATGAGCGTGCAGATCGCCAGGAACGGTAGAAACGAGTTCCCCACTTGCCACAGGCTGCGCCGGAGCACGGCGCCTTCATGGGCTCGCGTGGCGCGTCGCAACGCATCGCGATCGACCTCGTCGCCGAGGTTCGTGCTCATCGTTCGCCCCTTCGCGCCGGGAAGCTCATCCGAGCCATGTTGAAGCCGACGTCGCCACAGCCGCGGCTGTCGCCAGCGCGCCGGCGGCACGGAGGGCAGAACACGGAGGGCAGAATCAGCAGGCAGGAGCCAAAATCGCGTCTTTTGAGGGATTCGCCGATCTGGCGATGCGGTCATGCTTCATGTATCGACTCCTCAACGTCGGTGCCCGTCGACCGGCCCGCGAGCGAAACCAAGCATCCTCGGCCCATGACCTTCGGTCGGGGCATCGGAATGGCCGGGGCAGGATAGCCGTCGACAATTCGGCGGCGCGACCCTCGGAAACTACTCAGACCCGGCGTGGGGACCGCTCTCGGGACCTGTGGCGCCGAGCGCTCGATGCAGGAAAATCTGCCGGCGGATTTGGGGAAGAAACGGGCTGCTGCCCGGACGCTGCGGGCCTTGCCTGAATCTCTTCGGCCGATCCGCCGGCTGCATTGCTACCGCTGCCGGGAACCACCATGTTGTTGCCTCCGGCAGGGCTCATTTCGCCTGCCGCATACGCGAAATTCCAAAGGCTCGCATCGTATGGGCGAACCGTGGTGGAAGCGGGGTGTGATCTACCAGATCTACCCGCGGTCCTTCCAGGATACCACTGGCGACGGCATCGGCGACCTCGAGGGGGTCGCGCGACGGCTCGACCATATCCAGGCGCTCGGCATCGACGCGATCTGGCTCTCGCCGGTCTACCCGTCGCCGATGGCCGATTTCGGCTACGACGTGGCCGATTACTGCGACGTCGATCCGCTGTTCGGCTGCCTCGCGGATTTCGATCGTCTGCTCGCGGCCGCGCATGCGCGGGACATCAGGCTGATCCTCGATTTCGTGCCCAACCACAGCTCGAGCCTTCATCCCTGGTTCCGGGAGAGCCGCTCGTCGCGCCTCAGTCCGAAGCGCGACTGGTATATCTGGCGCGATCCCGCGCCCGGCGGCGGGCCGCCCAACAACTGGATCAGCGATTTCGGCGGCTCGGCGTGGGCATGGGACGCGGCAACCGGTCAGTACTACTATCACGCCTTCCTGAAGGAGCAGCCCGACCTCAACTGGCGCCATCCCCAGCTGCGGCAGGCGATGATGGATGCGTTGCGCTTCTGGCTCGACCGCGGCGTCGACGGGTTCCGGATCGACGTGCTCTGGCATCTGATCAAGGCGGCGGACTTCCCAGACAATCCGTTGAATCCCGATTACCGCCCGGCGACGGGCGAGATGCACAAGGTGCTGCAGCGCCACTCGGCGGACCAGCCGGAAGTGCACGAGATCGCCGCCGAGATGCGGCGTCTCGCGGACCGCTATGGCGAGCGCGTGCTGATCGGCGAGATCTACCTGCCGCTCGGACGGCTGATGACCTATTACGGAAGCGACCTCGCCGAGGTGCACCTGCCGTTCAATTTCCAGCTGATCGATGCGCCGTGGACGGCGCACGGCCTCGCCCGGATCATCGCCGATTACGAGGCAGCCCTGCCTTTCGGCGGCTGGCCCAACTGGGTGCTCGGCAATCACGACCGGCCGCGCGTCGCCACGAGGCTGGGCGAGGCGCAGGCACGCGTGGCCGCGATGCTGCTGCTCACGCTGCGGGGGACGCCCACCATCTATTACGGCGACGAGCTTGGAATCGGGACGGTGGCGATACCGCCGGACCGGGTGCGCGACCCGCGCGAGCTGCGCGAGCCCGGCCTGGGGCTGGGGCGCGATCCGGTGCGGACGCCGATGCCGTGGGACGGGAGCCCGAATGCCGGCTTCACCGCGGGCGAGCCGTGGCTGCCGCTGAACGCCGACTGGCCTTCCCGCAACGTGGCCGCCGCCCTGGACGATCCGGGCTCGATGCTGCATCTCCATCGGCGGCTGCTGGCGCTCCGCCGCGCCCACGATGCGTTGTCGCTCGGCGATTTCGCGCGGGTCGACGCCGAAGGCGACGTGCTGGCCTTCGAGCGGCGGGCCGGCGGCCAGCGGCTGCTGGTGGCGCTGAATCTCAGCGGCGAATGGCAGCATTTCGATCCGCCGGATTGGTCTGCCGGGTATGGACTCCTGCTCTCGACTCTCGAGGAGCCCCTTCTCCGCCGGAGCGCGGCTGGTGGGATCGGAACGCTGACGCTCCGGCCGAACGAGGGCGTGATCCTCGCCTCGCCTGTTTCCTGAAGGGACGGACTTTTGCGTATCGCCATGCTCGCGCCGATCTCGTGGAGGACGCCGCCGCGCCATTACGGGCCATGGGAGCTCGTCACGAGCCTGCTGACGGAAGCGCTGGTTCAGCGCGGCGTCGACGTCACCCTGTTCGCCACGGCGGATTCACTGACCGCCGGCAGGCTCGAAGCGGTCGCGCCCGCGCCCTATTCGGAAGACAAGTCGATCGACGCCAAGGTGTGGGAGATATTGCATGTCGCCAATGTGTTCGAGCGGGCGCGCGAGTTCGACTTGATCCACAATCAGGCCGACTTCGTGCCGCTCGCCTTCTCGCGGCTGGTCGAGACGCCCGTGGTCACCACGATCCACGGCTTCTCCTCGGAACGGATCCTGCCCGTCTTCAAGGCCTATGACGATCGCGTCGCCTATATCGCGATCAGCGATGCCGATCGTCATCCGGGCCTGCGCTATGCGGCGACCATCCATCACGGCGTCCGGCTCGACGATTTCTCCTTCGATCCTGCCGGCGGCGAGGATCTGCTGTTCTACGGGCGGATCCACCCGGACAAGGGTGCCGCCGAGGCGGTCGAGGCGGCGCGCGGCGCCGGCCGCCGGCTGGTCATGGCGGGCATCATTCAGGACGATGAATATCACCGCCGGAGCGTGGTTCCCGCGCTCGACGGCGAGCGCGTAAGACATATCGGCACGGTCGGCGGCGCGGCGCGGGGGCGTCTATTGGGGACCGCGCGGGCGCTGCTTCACCTGATCAATTTCGATGAGCCCTTCGGCCTGTCGGTGATCGAGGCGATGGCCTGCGGGACGCCGGTGATCGCCTGCAACCGCGGCTCGATGCCCGAGTTGATCGACCACGGCGTAACCGGCTTCCTGGTGAACACCGTCGGCGAGGCGATCGAGGCCATCGGGCGGGTCGGCGAGATCGACCGCGCCGCCTGCCGGGCCGCCGTCGAGGCGCGCTTCACGGTGGACCGGATGGCGGAGCGCTACCTTGCGCTCTACCGGGAGCTCCTTGCCTGAGGCGAATCCCGTGCCGGCTTCCTTCAGTCCTCCATGCTCCGCAGCAGGGTCGCGATCTCGATCGTCGCGAACGTCGAGAACGTGTCCGAGACGGCATAGGGCAGGATGATCAGGCCGTTGTGACGCATGGCGCCGCACGTATAGACGACGTTCGGGACGTAGCCTTCGCGCTCGGACGGTTCGGGCCGGACCAGCGGCTCGTGCGACCGCGCCAGAACTATTGACGGATCGTCCTTGTCGAGGAGAACCGCTCCGATCGAATATTTCCGGACCGGGCCGACGCCGTGGGTCAGCAGCAGCCAGCCCTCGTCCAGCTCTATCGGCGAGCCGCAATTGCCGATCTGCACGAACTCCCACGGGAACTGGGGCTTCAGGAAGGCACGGCCGCCGTCCCAGGAATACAAATCGTCCGAGTACATCAAATAGAGGTTCTCGTTGTCCTGCCGCCCGATCATGGCGTACCTGCCGTCGAGCTTGCGGGGGAACAACGCCATGCCCTTGTTCCGGGCGGCGGCTCCCCGCAGCGGCGCCATCCTGAAGGAGATGAAGTCGGTGGTCTCGATCAGCTCGGAGCGGATCGCCCTGCCGCTATAGGCGGTGTAGGTCGCGGCATAGAAGGTCTTCTTCCCGCCGTGGTCGAATTCGACGAAGCGGGCGTCCTCGATGCCGTTCGACTGAGAGTCGGTGACCGGGAAGATGACCCGTTCGCTGATCTGGGCACCGGGCTTGAAGACGACCTCGACCGCCTCCCCGTCCGGACCGGGCTGCCGACTGCGTACGCTGGGGATCGACGCGAACCGTATGGTCGGATCGATCGTGAGGCGGCCGTCAGCCGCTATGGAGCCCGAGCGGAACGTCAAGGAGGAGACATGTCCTTCGCCGACGGCACGCAGGCTGAGGATAAAGCGGCGTCCACCCTCCGGTGCGCCGGACTGGTCGGGATGGGCGACGATGCTCGGATTGAACAATGCCGCCGCCTCGAAGGAGTATTCGTGCATGAAATACGCGCCGACCAGCTGCCGCTGAACCCTGGTAAACGCGTCATGGGCGGCGAAGACGATCTCCATCTCGTCGGCGCGCGCCTCGAAGATTTCCAGCAGGTTGCGGTGGCGGCCCGCGAAATTCTCCAGCACGTCCGCCAGCTGGTTGGCCGCCGTGTCGGGATCGAGCGACAGGACGCGCTCGACGATATGGTTCGCCCGAGTCTTGTCGACGAGGTTGAGGTCCCGCGGTTCGGTCGCCGGCTTGAAGGGCCGCACCACGACCCGCGCCGGGTCGGGCCGCAGATAGAGAGCTTGCCGAATCAGAAGCGAGCCTTGTGACGCGGGCGACTTTGGCTCGGTCGCATGGGGTTGCAGGGACGTCATCCTTCTAGGCCAGCCGCGGGGCGAATTTCGGCCGATCGTCGCTCAGCCGGGCCAGCCGGCGGATCTCCGCGAGGCTGAGCAGGTAGGACACGACGGACTCGCCGCCCCGGTTCTCGTTCGCGCGATCCGGATGCAGCCCGTCGCGACAGCTGCCCGTCTCCTGGTCCACCAGCGGCTCCGACAGATCATTGCTGCCGAGAAACCACGAAAACGCGCGCTCCGCGTCATCCCGCCACTCGACATCGCCATCGGCACGCCATGCGGCAAGGCAGGCCGAGATCGTCGCCGTGGCCTCCAGGGGCTGCTGATCGAATGGGAGCGGGAGCTTCCGCGCGCGGCCGAAGCCGGCGGTGCCGACCGGCCTGAATAAGCCGGCCGGGCTGGTCTGCTGGTCCATCAGCCAGCGCAAGGATCGCAAGCCGGCTTCGGTGTAGGATGGCGTCCCGGTCGAAAGTCCAGTCACGATCAGGGCCTGCGGCAGCCTCGCGTTATCGTAGGTCAGCCGCTCCTCGAACCACACCCAGTCGGCGGTTTCGACCGCTGAGAGGAGAGCGATCAGCCGGTCGGCAAGCAGCTTCCGGAGCCGTTCGGCAGAGGCGTCGTCGGCCACGGCAACGCAATAGGCGTCCAGCCCGAGCAAGGCGAATGCCCAGGCGCGCGGCGAGCGGAGCCGCTCCGCCATGGGCAGTGCTTCGCCGAACAGGCCGGCCGCCCACCGCCGCCGCGAGGCATTGGCATCGCCGCGGGCGCATTCGCCGAGCGCCCAAAGTGTCCGCCCATGGCTGTCCTCCGAACCGCTCTCCTCCAGCCAGCGCCGGTCGAAGCTCATGAAGTTGCGAAACCGCCCCGCCGACGGACTCCAGGCATGCTGGACGAAGGCCGCGAAGCGGGACGTCAAAGCCTCGGACAGGCGCTGCTCGCCGGGAGAGTTGAGCGCACACGCCAGAATCAGCGCGCGGGCATTGTCATCGACGCAATAGCCGTGAGAGCGGTCGGGCACGGAATGGACCGCGTGCTGGAACAGGCCGGTATCGTCGCACATCGACAGAAAATGGCCGGTCTGCATCTCAGGCGCCGTGGCGCGAGGCCGTGCCGGGGCATTCCGGCCGCGCTGAGCGACGATTCGGAGCCCCTGTCCCTGCATGGCGCGTTCGAAGACGGCGAGGTACTGCTCGGCGTTGCGCGGCCAGGTCATCGACCGGCTGGTCGAATAGGCGCGCTTACAGATGGCGCGGCGCCGGACGTCGTCGGTGAGCAGCGCAGCGATCTCCTTGCCGGTCGTCGCGGCGTCGCCGAACGGGACCAGGATGCCGCGCCCGTCGGCCAGCAGTTCCTGCGCGTGCCAATAGGGCGTCGAGACGACCGGTTTGCCGAGCCCGAAACTGTAGGCCAGCGTGCCCGACGTCATCTGCGACGCATTGAGATAGGGCGTCACGTAGACGTCGCACATCGAGATGAAATCGAGCAACGTCGCCTGGTCGACGAACTGATCGAGGAACACGACGTGGTGCTCGATCCCGAGTTCCCGAACCCGGTCCAAGAGGCTTTCGCGGTAGGCTTCGCCTTCGCGACGCACGAGATTCGGATGCGTGGTGCCGAGCACGACATAGACGGCATCGGGACACGATTTCAGGATCGCCGGCATGGCATCGATCATGACTTCGACGCCCTTGCCCGGGGAAAGCAGACCGAACGTCAGGATGACGGACCGGCCGCTGAAGCCCAGCTTTTTTTTCGCATTGGCCGAGTCGACGAAGGTGACGTCGGGGATCCCGTGCGGGATGACCTCGATCTTTTCGGCTGGCACGCGATAGACCGTCCGCAACAGCGCCCGCCCCTTCTCGGCCATGACGACGACCTTCGCCGAAGCCTCGATAACGCGGTGCATCACGTCCGATTGCGCGCGGGTCGGCGCGGACAGCACCGTATGCAGCGTCGTGACGACGGGCACGGTCAGGAGCGCGAGCAGCGCCATGATATCGCCGCCGGCCTCGCCGCCGAAAATCCCGAATTCGTGCTGCAGCGAAACGACGTCGAATTGACCGGCATTCAGGAAATCCGCCGCGCGCTGGTAGTCCTCGATCTTGTCCTCGTCGATTTCAAAGCCGACGTCGGGCGGATAGTCGTAGGCGCGCCCGTGATCCGTCACCGCAACGATGCAGGTGGTCAGATCCGGGTACGAGTTCGCGATCGCCTGCTGGAGGTCGGTCGTAAAGCTGGCGATTCCGCAGCGGCGCGGGAGCGAGTTTCCAACGAAGGCCAGACCGCTCAGGGTGGTCATGGCCGAACACCGGGCGCGTGCGACCAGGACCCGATCGAGGCGCAGGGCCTGCCGGCGCCCGTCGAGGGGGCGGGCGCGATCCGCATGATTTTCTCCTGGTCTGTTCCGCCCGTCCAACGCGGAGCGGGCGACGTGCAGGTGCCCGACAGGCGAGTCCTGCCGCCTCAGGCGGCGGCACCCAGTACCCGCTGGATGGCCTCGGCGAGTTCCGGCTCGCGAAACGGCTTCTGGACGATTTCGGCACTCGGGCTCAGCGCCCTCACCCGTGCCGTATCGCCCGTGACGAACACATGCGGGACCGGCCCGCTGCGATGAATTTCCGTGACCGCGGAGACGCCGCATCCATCGCCCAGCCGCGCATCGACGATCAGGAGGTCCGGCCTGCATCGAGTGGCGGCGTTCACCGCGTCTACTTCCGTGGCTTCGATCGCACAGACGCCGTGCCCCATGCCTTCGAGCATCTCGCCGAGCAGGATGGCAATCACGGCGTCGTCTTCGACGACCAGGACGCGGAGCGCGTTCATCGGAACTGCGGGCGGCTGGTCATTCCGGTACGGCACGCGTTTCGACGGGCCAACGCTGCCGTTCGCGCGCGACGGCGAGATGTCTTGCCCGGGAATTCGACGGACTGCGCCCCAACGTCCTCGGAGAACGTGTAGCGAGTAGGCTGCATGATCTGAACTCCGGGTACCGGCCAGCGTGAGGCCAAGCCCTGCATTGATCGGGGTTGGATACGGGGTCGTCGGAAGATAGCGAACCGAGGGTCGCCACTGGTAGGTTCGGAAACTACCTAGATGCGCGGGAGGACGGCCGGGTGCGGCCGCGACGACGGCACCCGGCCGGCCTCGGAGCCGGCCGGGATGCTTGTGTCGGGCGGCCGATGATTACCGGATGCCGATGCTGACGCCCGGGACGACGATGCCGATGTCCGGGCCGTAGACCACCGGCGGCGGGTTGTAGTACGGCGAATAGTAGGGTGAGCCGTAGACCACCGGCGGGGCGACATAGACCCCCCCGTTCCAGCCGCCGTAGCCGTGGCCGCCGCGGTAGTCGCCGCCACGGTGGTCGCCGCCGCGGTGATCATCCGCGCTGGCCGGAACGGCGACCGTACCGAGCGCGAGCAGGGCCGCGATCGCAAGCCCCGCCGACAGCTTCAGCGACAGGTGGCGATTCGATCTGGTTTCATTGGTGCAGGTCATAACGACCTCCTCTGGTGAAGGTGGGGCTAGAGCCCGATGCGTTCAGGCCAATTCGGCCTGAACGCTGAATCGGTCTCTAAACATTTGAATGAGATCAAGATTCAGATTTGAGGTCGATTCGACCTCAAATCATCTTGATCTAGGGCGTGGGACGCGACCGCAGGGCCGGCTAGCCATGCGCCGCCGTGCCCTTGTGGCCGAAGGTCTGGAACACCTCGTCGGCCAGCTTCTTCTGCGGATCGGGCATCGAAACGTAGAGCACCTTGAACGACGAAATCAGGTTCTTCAGCCCGTCGACATGCGCCTGGGCGAACTTCTCGTAGGCGTTCAAGTCATCGACGGCGCTCATGCCCTGCGGCGCCACGGTGGTTCTTTCCGCGGCCAGCTTCTGCATCGCGGCCTCGTTCTCGCGCATGGACTGCGCGACGTTGTTCCAGCTCGCTTCCTCATCGGATGTGATCTTGAGCTCGCTGTGGAGGCTGGTGATCCGTTGCTCGACGGTCTCGCCCTTGGTGTCGGCGGCGTCGGCGGCGGCCTGGCTTTGCATCGCCGAGTTGTCAGCGCGTGCCATGGTGAGCGGACTGGCAAGAAGCGTGGCGCCCAGCAGCGCCGTGATCGCGAACGAGCGCGAAAGCGGGGCCGTGAAGGCGAAACGGGAATTGGGATATGACATCGTCCTACCCTTTCAGGGTTTGCAGAGTGTTCGAGGTGACGCATGAAACTAGAGATATGGGTCCAAATCGTCAGCCCCCGGAAACTACTTACGCCGAGGACAAGGACACGGGCGCCCAAGCTGACGCCCGATGGAACAGATTGATATCTGTTATTCATTTGATTTCTGGCAAGTGATTGTCGGAATCGAAAAACAGATGGCGTTATTTCATCTCTCTTTTATTTGCGTAATTTGATGATCTAGTGTTGTGACTCCAACGGTTGTCGCCTCTTTGTCGTCATGGCCGGACTTGTTCCGGCCATCCACGTCGGGCCGCTCGCCTGTTGCACGACGTGGATGTCCGGGACGAGCCCCATAGGCGTTAAGATAAGCTCGGATAC
>DATGFU010000192.1:0-1749 GCA_035308865.1 Allostellaceae bacterium
AACACCATGTCCGAAAAAATCAAAAAAGTCGTCCTCGCCTATTCCGGCGGCCTGGACACTTCCGTCATTCTCAAATGGCTGCAAGACACCTACCACTGCGAGGTTGTCACCTTCACCGCCGACATCGGCCAGGGCGAAGAGCTGGAGCCGGCGCGCAAGAAGGCCGAGATGCTGGGCGTGAAGGAGATCTTCATCGAGGATCTGCGCGAGGAGTTCGTCCGCGACTTCGTCTTCCCGATGTTCCGGGCGAACGCGCTCTACGAGGGCCAGTACCTGCTCGGCACCTCGATCGCCCGGCCGCTGATCGCCAAGCGCCAGATCGAGATCGCCCGCCAGGTCGGCGCCGACGCGGTCGCCCACGGCGCCACCGGCAAGGGCAACGACCAGGTCCGTTTCGAGCTGGGATATTACGCGCTGGAGCCCGGGATCAAGGTGATCGCCCCCTGGCGCGAATGGGACCTGAATTCGCGCACCCGGCTCATCGAATATGCCGAGCAGCACCAGATCCCGGTGGCCAAGGACAAGCGCGGCGAGGCGCCGTTCTCGGTCGATTCGAACCTGCTGCACATCTCGGCCGAGGGCAAGGCGCTGGAGGATCCGTGGTCCGAGCCGGAGGAGTTCCTCTATTCCCGCACCGTCGCCCCCGAGGCGGCGCCGGACAAGCCGGAATATGTCGAGATCGAGTTTGCGCGCGGCGACGCGGTGGCGATCGACGGCGAACGCCTGTCGCCGGCGACGCTGCTGACGAAGCTCAACGAGATCGGCGGACGCAACGGCGTCGGGCGGCTCGACCTCGTCGAGAACCGCTTCGTCGGCATGAAGTCGCGCGGGGTCTACGAGACGCCCGGCGGCACGGTCCTCCACGCCGCCCATCGCGGCATCGAGAGCCTCACGCTCGACCGCGGCGCCGCCCATCTCAAAGATGAGCTGATGCCGCGCTACGCCGAGCTCATCTACAACGGGTTCTGGTTCGCGCCCGAGCGGCAGATGCTGCAGGCGCTCATCGACAAGAGCCAGGAAGACGTCGAAGGCACGGTGCGGCTCAAGCTCTACAAGGGCGGCGTGGCCGTGGTCGGCCGCAAGTCGCCCAAGACCCTCTACAGCCTCGCCCATGTCACCTTCGAGGCCGATCAGGTCTACAACCAGCGCGACGCCGAAGGCTTCATCAAGCTGAACGCGCTGAGGCTGCGGTTGGCCAAAGCGGCGCGGGGATAAGCGGCCGGCGCTGATTCGTGCCAGGCTCGCCGCGGAGGTGCCGAATGGATGATTCGGTGATGGTGCCGATTCCGGTGTCCCCGGAGGCCGCCGCCGCCTTGCGGACCGAGGAGAACCAGCAGCGCATCGGCCGTCTGGTGAGCGATCTGCTCCGGCCGTCGCCGGACGCGGAGGATCCGCTCGCCTCGCTGATAGCCGAGCTGAAGGCCGAGGTACAGCAGGCCGGCCTCACCGATGTGGAGATCGAGGCCGAACTCGCGGCCTATAATGCCGAGCGTCGTCATTGATGCGAGCAGCTTGGTCGGGGCTCTGCCGAAGGCGGATTCGGTCCCTGAAACCGCGCTGCTGCTGGCCCGTCGGCATGACGTGATCTGCATGTCCTCGGCCGTCGAGCAGGAAATACGCGAAGTCTTCGCCAGACCCGAATTCGCGGCGGCGACGGCCTCGGGCCGCGCCGGATATATCCTTGATGTGCTCACGGGAGCCGCCTCGTGGTGCGAACCTACCGAGCAGGTCCATGATTGCAGGGACCCC
>DATGFU010000193.1:0-6496 GCA_035308865.1 Allostellaceae bacterium
AGATTGCCGGTCGGTCAGCGTGCGCCGCGTCGCGTCGAGGATGCTGGGCAGACTGATCTCACGCCGATATTCCGGATGCAGCGTCTCGGGCAGGCGGAACAGCATCCACACGATCACGACCGCACCGAAGAGCGCAAGCACCCAGAAGGTCCCGCGCCAGGAATAGGCGAGCATGATCGCCTGGCCGAGGCTGGGCGCCAGGATGGGCACGGCGAGCATGACGAGCAGCGCCAGCGACATCACCCGCGCCATCTCGCGGCCGCTATAGCAGTCGCGCACCACCGAGATGACGACGACGCGGCTCGAGGCAATCGCCACGCCGGTGAGCACGCGCAGCGCCAACAGCACGCCGAAGCTCGGCGCCAGCGCCGCGGCGAGATTGAAGATCGAATAGAACGCGACGCCGACGAGCAGCAGCGGCCGGCGGCCGAAGCGGTCGGAAAGCGGCCCGTAGACGACCTGCGCGCCGCCGAAGCCCAAGAGGAAAGCGGTGACGATCCATTGCCGCGCGTTCTCGTCGACGACGCCGAGCGACGAGCCGATCTCGGCGAGGCCGGGCAGCATGATATCGGTGGCCAGCGCGTTCATGGCCATCATCGACGAGATCATCGCCACGAACTCGACAAAGCCGATCCCGCGATGCGGGACGAAATGAGAGTCGATCTGATGTGAGCCGCCGTCGGGCATGATCGTCGGTTCGGGTTCCAGGATGAATACAGGGTGCAAACCCGGCCGCGTCGCAGCTGGGTGCAGTGCAGCATAGCTGACCAGTCATCGGCCCGCGCGTCAATCTCGCGCCAAGCGCCGCATTCCTGACGTGCTAGCCGACCAAGCTTGGGATGTCCCATTCACATGTGGGACAAGCACGTGAGATTGCTGCCAGGAGGTTCGGCAATCTCTCCCGAACGTCACTGCCCTAACCTCCAGCCAGGGCATTCCCGGTCAAACCCTTCATTGCATGCGGTAGCGGAACGCGCTCAACTTGTGGGCGGCCGGGCGACCTCCAAGCTTGGGAGCGCATCCATGTCGGCACTCATCGACCGCGTCATCAAGGCGGCGGGAACTCTTGCGCTTGTGGTGATCGCCGTTGCCCTCGTCGCCGGGCGCGGCGGCTCGGTGACGATGGCCCCGGAGACCGCGGCGACCGCCGTCACCGTCACCAATCCCTTCAGCAAGCCCCTCCCGACACGATCGGCCGACAATCCGGCCTTCCAGCCGGTGCAGTTCCGGGTCTTCATCGAGATCCCCGACACGATCGCTTCGGCAGCGAAATCCGTCTATACCGTGCCGACCGGTCAACGGCTGGTGATCCAGACCGTGAGCGCGTACCGCACCGGCACCGTAGCGGCGAACCAGAGCGTCCAGCTCTTCGTCGACGGCAGCTTCGGAGGGGCCTACGGCTCCCTGGCCCTTCCGAGCATCCCGGCAATCGGGATGGATCCGGGTACGACGCTGGTTGCTCCGTTCTATGCCGACCCGGGGACGGCGGTCGAACTCTACGACTACCGCACGGGCTCGTCCGGCGACGAATTCGACTATGTCACCGTCACCGGCTATCTCGTGAACCTGCCGTAGCGGCTGCCGAAAACCGCCCGACATTCGTACGAGCGGTGGCCGCCGCGGCGGGCAGGGAGACGCAGCGCATTCTCCGGCGCGCGGAGCGATGATAGGCTCTTCGCCATGTCGCGCACCGGGTTTCACTTCGCCGCCACGCTCGGATGGACCGGGCTGGCCGTTCTGGGCGGCGCGCTCTGTCTCCTGGAACTGCTTCGGCCAAGACGCCCGCGTGAAGTCGTCGTGGCGATCGACGGGAGCGGGGCCTCACGGATCGTGGGCGACGTCATTCCCGAGGCCGAACTCCATGCCCGCATCAAGGCAAGTTGCGGCCGCTACCGGTTCGACAGCGCGAATTCCCCTTGAGTCCGCGGACCGGCCCCTGAACTGCCGACGAGTACACAACGACGATAAGACTTGGGGAGCCCGCTGTGCGCGGCTTCCGCTGAGACTCGCCTCCACGGGGATGGGGCGCCGCTACCCGGCCACTTTCAACGACCCCAGCGGGCGCAACCTCGCGCATGCAGGGCCGCCGTCCTGATCTCCGCCCGGGAACCGCGCCTCCAGGACGCTGCCGGCAAGCGCCTTGTTCAGCAGATCGGGCGGGAGTTCATGGATGTCGATCATGGCGCGGCGGCTCCACGGCGAGGCGGGATCACCGGCTTGCAGGCCGATCGCGATGTAGACGAAGCGGCGCGAGGGCCGCAGGGTACTTCCCGGCACCCCACGAGGTGGTGGCTGGGTTTCGTCCGTACCGGCCTTCTCGCCTCCCCAACGATGTGTTAGCGCGGTCGAGCCCGGCTGGACCGTGAATCAGCTGGCCTGTATTGTGGTTGAAGGCTAGCCAGCGTCGCCTGCGACCTTACGCAAATTGCATCGTCGATCGAAACTGCGCCGTCTCGGATGGGCGTCGGGAGACGGGAGCGCATCCGATGAACCGTGTTGAGTCGTTGAAGGCGAGCAAGGTGCCGGAGGTTACGCTCGTCTTCTGGATCATCAAGATTGCGGCGACGACGCTCGGCGAGACCGGCGGCGATACAGTGACGATGACGCTCGACTGGGGCTACCTTGCCGGTACGGCGCTCTTCCTCGCCTTGCTCGTGGTGCTCGTCGCCGCGCAGATTCTCTCGGACCGGTTCCGCCCGTTCCTTTATTGGGCAACGATCGTCGCCTCGACGACCTTCGGCACGACCATGGCCGATTTCGCCGACCGGTCGCTCGGTATCGGTTACACGGGCGGCTCGACGCTGCTGTTCCTGTGCCTGACGGCCGTGCTCGGCCTGTGGTACCGGTCGGAAGGCACGATCTCGGTGAACACGGTCAGCACGCCCCGGGTGGAAGCGTTCTACTGGGCGGCCATCACCTTCTCGCAGACGCTCGGCACGGCACTGGGCGACTGGGCGGCCGATACCGGCGGCCTCGGCTACGAAGGCGGCGCTCTCCTCTTCGCCGCCGCCCTTGCCGTCGTGATCGGGCTCTACGCCTGGACGAGCCTGTCCCGCGTGCTGCTCTTCTGGGCGGCCTTCATCCTGACGCGGCCGCTCGGCGCCACGGTCGGCGATTTCCTCGACAAGCCGGTGAGCGACGGGGGCCTCGCCTTGAGCCGGCCTCTTGCCTCGCTCGTGATCGCGGCCTTCATCGTGATCTGCCTGCTGGTGCTGCCGCAACGGGCGGGACGACACCCGGCGGCGGCGGCGAGGCTCGGCGAGGCCGGCTGACATCCCGCCTATGGGTAGCGCGGCTCCTTGGACTGCAGCAGGATCTGCTCATGGCTCACGGCGCCGGTCTCGCCGCGGCGGACATCGACGATCGACAGCGTGACGTTGCCGATACCGTAGCGCTGAAGCAGGAAGAGAGCCCTGATCGTCGCCTCGGGAACCGAGCCGAACTCTTCCTTGGTGTGCTCGCTCGCGTTGACGCGATACTCGAGACGATAGTCTCCCTGCACGGTCGCCTCCCAGCCCATAGCGTCCGGGCCCTAATGTAAGGAATTCGGCGCGCGCGTTCCATGCCGTGCTTGCGGTGCCGGGGTAGCGACGGCGCGGCGACGAGCCTGGACTGGCCGCGGAGGTCGTGCGAGACTGCTTGAGTTAATCCTCTTTTTGTAAGAGGAGTGCCCCGATGTTCGCTTCTCCGGTTACCAAGCCACAGGCGAGGACCGCCGCCCGCTCGATCCAGAGAGCCATGTCGCGGCAACGGGTGGCGGCAAGACCCCTTGCTAGCCTCGGCAATCAGGCGATCCTGCGACGGCTCGGCAACGGGAGCGCTGCGGAGGCGGGGCTTGGCCTGCCTGCCAACATCACCGTCGGTCGTGTCGACGACCCGCTGGAACACGAAGCAGACCAGGTTGCCGATCGCGTGATGCGGATGACGTCGCCGGAGGCGCGGCACAGCGCCGGCTGCGCGTGCTGTGCAGGCGGATCGCAGGCGGGCACGATCAGGCGCAAGGGCCTCAACGGCGGATCGTGCAGCTCCGCGCCCAAGGAAGACCAGGCACAGCAGCAACAGGGACAGGCCGGCGGCGGCGGGCCGTCCGGTCCGCAGCAGGACGAGAAGGACACCGCCACCGCCATGGCGAAGGCGACGCCCGGTGCGGCATCGCCGGCGGCGCCTGTCGCGACGCCGCTGACGGCCGGCAGCGGGAGACCGCTTTCCGCGGAGACGCGGTCGTTCATGGAACCGCGGTTCGGCCACAGCTTCGGCAGCGTCCGCGTTCATGCCGACGGCGAGGCCGACGCGCTCAGCGGCGCTCTGTCCGCCGAGGCGTTCACGCTGGGAAGCGATGTCTATTTCCGCGCCGGACGTTTCCAGCCGTCGACAGAGACGGGGAAGCGCTTGCTGGCACACGAGCTTGCGCATGTCGTTCAGCAGGGTGACGGGGCCGCTGACGGCCGGATCCGGCGTTTCACGCTGAACGGTTTCTCGCCGACCCAGGAGGCCGCGATGAAGGCGGCCATCCCGAAGGGCTCGGCCACCATGCGCTCTTGCACCGGCACGACGCTGAACGGATCGATCGCGGGCAAGATCGACAGTGCGACCTACAATTTCGACGCGAATCTCGGTGCCTGCGGCTACAGCTGGCCGGTTCCGTGGTCGAAGATCGATATCGGCCCCGGGGCCTTCGACATGAAGACCTGCTGCAAGCTGGAATCGACGCTGGCGCACGAGGCGTCGCACACGCGCGGCTTCGTCGAATCCAGCGCGCGCAAGCTCGAGTGCGATTGCTTCTCGTGCTGCGTCTGACCGGCGGCCGGCGACATCGTCCGCCCGGGCACCTGCCGACCCGACCGTAGTCTTTCGGCACCGCTCGCGCCTATTGGCGAGCCGTGCGCGGTAATTTAATACGTTCCCCTGCGGGGTTCACCTCGGAGGGCAACGCGATGAGCAACGATTGGGACACGGCGAAGGCGGACGCGCAGAAAATCCTCGGCAAGGACGGCAAGACCCCGAAGCTGCGGGTTGATCCCACCTCGCTGATTCCGGAGCTGAACAAGGCCTGGGACGCCTTCGACAAGGCGCGCGGCGAGATCGAGACGCAGATCCTCAACATGCAGAACGCCTATTCGAAGGCGAAGAACGCTATGAAGCAGTGCGGCGACACGATCGACGGCAACGATTTCGGCCTGGACGACAAGGCGGAGAAGAAGCGCATTGATCAGGTGACGGACATCCTGCTGAAGGGCCTCGCGAGCGTGGAAAACAAGTGCGACGAGTACATCGATGAGCTCGGCAAGCTCGACAAGGTCACGCAGGATCTGCGGAAGCTGAAGGCGGTGAAACTGTAACGGGTCAGCGACGCGCGGCCGGCGAAGCGCTTCCCAGCCGCGCCGGTCGTGCTAAAAACCTCCTCCCACCTAACCCGTGCCGAGGAGACCCGCCATGTCCGCCATCGTCGACATTCAGGCTCGCGAAATTCTGGACAGCCGCGGCAATCCCACCGTCGAGGTCGATGTCACGCTTGAAAGCGGGAGCATTGGGCGGGCGGCGGTGCCCTCGGGCGCCTCTACCGGCGCGCACGAGGCGGTCGAGCTGCGGGACGGCGACGACGACCGCTATGGCGGCAAGGGCGTGCAGAAGGCGGTCGAATCCGTCAACGGCGAGATCTTCGACGCGCTGTCCGGCCACGACGCGGACGACCAGATCGAGATCGACCGTGTGCTCGTCGATCTCGACGGCACCGACAACAAGTCGCGGCTCGGCGCCAACGCCATCCTCGGCGTCAGCCTCGCCGTCGCCAAGGCTTCGGCCGACGAGCTGGGCCAGCCGCTCTTCCGCTATGTCGGCGGGGTGCATGCGCGGGTGCTGCCGGTGCCGCAGATGAACGTGATCAACGGCGGCGCGCATGCCGACAACCCGATCGACATCCAGGAGTTCATGATCCTGCCGGTCGCCGCCGAAAGCATGGCCGATGGCGTCCGGATCGGCGCCGAGGTCTTCCACGCGCTGAAGAAGCAGCTGAAATCGGCGGGCCACAACACCAATGTCGGCGACGAAGGCGGGTTCGCACCGAACCTGCCCTCGGCAGACGCGGCGCTGGGTTTCCTGATGAAGGCGATCGAGGCGGCCGGGTACGAGCCGGGCGAGGATGTCGTCCTGGCGCTCGATGCCGCGGCCAGCGAATTCTACAAGGACGGCGTGTACGATCTCGCGGGCGAGGGGCAGCGGCTGGATGCCGGCGGAATGGTCCGTTACTTCGAGGATCTCGTCGATCGCTACCCCATTGTCTCGATCGAGGATGGCATGGCCGAGGACGACTGGGACGGCTGGGCGGCGATCAGCGCCGCGCTCGGCGGCCGCATCCAGCTGGTCGGCGACGATCTCTTCGTCACCAACACCGCCCGGCTCAAGACCGGCATCGAGCGGGGCATCGCCAACTCCATCCTCGTCAAGGTCAACCAGATCGGCACGCTCACCGAGACGCTTGCCGCCGTCGAGATGGCGC
>DATGFU010000194.1:0-1607 GCA_035308865.1 Allostellaceae bacterium
TGTCGGGGGCGGCGTCAAGCTCTGCGACCTCGGCCATGCTCGGCTCCTCGGCAACGGACGGCACCATGATAGGGGCGCCGGGCGCCTGCGACAACCGCCCGCGCCGCGGCTGGATCTCCGGGTAATCTCCGGGTCCATCGCGCTTGCCATGATAGCGCGCATTTGCTAAGCGCAGCGCACTCTGGTGGGTCCACCGACGAGCGGTCGTGGCGGAACTGGTAGACGCGCAGCGTTGAGGTCGCTGTGGGGGAAACCCCGTGGAAGTTCGAGTCTTCTCGACCGCACCACTCTCGGGATAATCCGTTTCCGTAGCGGCGGATCGGGGCCTTGCGCGCCCGGCCCTTGCGTACGGGCGGCCGCTTCGGGCACGGTCGCCGGCAGCACCGCTGGGGACGCGCCATGCCTGACGATCTGCGCCAAGCCGCGCTCGAGTATCACCGCGTCCCGACCCCGGGCAAGATCAGCGTCACCCCGACCAAGCCGCTCGGCACGCAGCGCGATCTGGCGCTTGCCTATTCACCCGGCGTGGCCGAGGCCTGCCTCGCCATCGTCGCCGATCCGCACGAGGCGGCGAACCTGACGGCACGGGCGAACCTGGTCGCCGTGATCACCAACGGCACGGCCGTGCTCGGCCTCGGATCGATCGGCCCGCTCGCGGCCAAGCCGGTCATGGAAGGCAAGGCCGTCCTTTTCAAGAAATTCGCCGGCATCGACGTGTTCGACATCGAGGTCGACGCCAACGAGCCCGACCGCTTCGTCGACGTGGTGGCGGCGCTGGAGCCGACCTTCGGCGCGATCAACCTCGAGGACATCAAGGCGCCGGAATGCTTCGAGATCGAGGCGAGGCTGCGGGCGCGCATGAACATCCCGGTGCTGCACGACGACCAGCACGGCACCGCGATCATCGTCGCGGCGGCGATCCGCAATGCGCTGCGCCTGACCGGCAAGAGCCTCGGCGAGGTCAAGCTGGTGACTTCGGGGGCGGGCGCGGCGGCGCTCGCCTGCCTCGACCTGCTGGTCGTGATGGGGTTGGACATCGCCAAGGTCTGGGTCACCGACAAGTACGGCGTCGCCTGGGCCGGGCGGAACGAGGAGATGGACTCGCGCAAGCAGCGCTACGCCAAGGACACCTCGGCCCGCACCCTGCCGGAGGTGCTGGAGGGCGCCGACATCTTCCTGGGGCTGTCCGCGCCCAACGTGCTGAAGCCGGAATGGCTCGCCCTGATGGCGGCCAAGCCGATCATCATGGCGCTCGCCAACCCGGTGCCGGAGATCCTGCCGGAGCTGGTGCGCGAGCACCGGCCCGACGCGATCGTCGCCACCGGCCGGTCAGATTATCCGAACCAGGTCAACAACGTCCTCTGCTTCCCCTATCTCTTCCGCGGCGCGCTCGACTGCGCGGCGACCGAGATCAACGAGGCGATGAAGCTCGCCTGCGTCGAGGCCCTGGCCGATCTCGCCATGGCCGAGGTCTCGGACGTGGTCGCCGCCGCCTACGGCGACCAGGTCCTGACCTTCGGCCCCGAGTATCTGATCCCGAAGCCCTTCGATCCGCGGCTCATCATCACGCTGGCCCCGGCGATCGCGAAGGCGGCGGCAGACTCCGG
>DATGFU010000195.1:0-2804 GCA_035308865.1 Allostellaceae bacterium
GCGCCGATGTGCGGATGCGCGCCAAGCGATCCGCGATCTGCGCCGCGTCGATTCGAATAGGGAACCCGGCCGCGAAGCGGTAGCGCTCAAGGGCACCACCCCAATACACCCAAAATGTTGCAGGGATCCACATGATCAACACCGCTCAGCGGACCTCCCATCGGTGGTCGCGACGAGTAGCCGCCGTTAAAGGAGCCATCGCACGCAATATCCGAAGGAAGCGTCCTTTTGTCTGGTGCCTCTGCTCCCTCCTCACATTCGCACTCGCCTCGAGCACCATCGCCGCTGCTGCTGCTCACACCGCCATCATCGACACGTACGTCGGCGGCGGGGACGGCGACGGTGATGCGGCGATCAACGCCACCATCGATCCGCGCGGCATGGTGCTGACGGGCAGCGCGAGCGCCCCGAACATCTATGTCGCGGATGGGCTCAACCACCGCGTCCGCCGTGTCGACGGCGCCAGCGGCGTGATCACGACGATCGCCGGAACCGGCGTCACTGGTTTCAGCGGCGACGGCGACCAGGGGCAGAATGCGGAACTCTCGATTCCGACCGACGTGGCCGTCGACGGCGCGGGCAATGTCTACATCGCCGATATGATGAACAGCCGGATTCGCAAAGTCGCGACGGACGGGCGGATCTCGACCTTCGCTGGGAACGGCCAGCTGAACTACTCAGGCGACAATGGTCTCGCTACCCAGGCCGGAGTGTACCAGCCCGCGGGTGTTGCCGTCGGCCCCGACGGCAACGTGTACATCGCCGACTCCGGGAACAACCGCATTCGCAAGGTGAGTCCGCCCGGCTGCACGGCATCGACGTGCGTGATCACCACGGTCGCCGGCACCGGCGCAGGCGGCGCGAGCGGCGACGACGGCCCGGCGACGAGCGCGGCGCTCCACAATCCGACCGATGTCGTCTTCGACGGCTTTGGCAACATGTACATCTGCGACTATCTGAATGACCGCGTGCGGCGGGTGGCGAGCAACGGGATCATCACGACCGTCGCCGGCGGCGGCCAATACGGGCCCGGGGGCACGATCGGCGATGGTGGCCCGGGAACCTCGGCGGTGTTGAGCAACCCGGTCCAGATCGCGACCGATAGCAGCGGAAATGTGTATATCGCCGACAACGTCGGGAAGCGCATTCGGCTGTTGCAGGCGAACACATTCATCATCTCGACCGTCGCCGGAACGGGAGGCACAGGCAGCGCGGGTGACGGGGGCGCGGCGATCAACGCGACGATGTACGGGCCGGCGGGCGTGGCGGCGAGTACGGCCGGCACGTTCTGGTTCTCACAGTCGACCAGCACGCCGATCTCTTCTTCCAATCGCGTGCGCAAGGTGACGGCATTCGGAACGATCGACTCGGTGATCGGCGGCGGCCTCGGCGATGGCGGCGCCCCGCTGAACGCGCTCATCGATCCACGTGGCGGCGAAGCGGTCGACGCCGGCGGTCCGCTCCCGGACCTATATTTCGCCGACGGCAACAACAACGTCGTGCGCCGTGTCGATGGCGCCACCGGAATCATCCACGACATTGCCGGTACCGGCGTCGCGGGGTACAGCGGCGATCACGATCTGGCGATCAACGCCACGCTGCACGGGCCGCTCGACGTGGCGGTCGACGCGGTCCATCGCCTCGTCTACATCGCCGATACGACGAACAACGTCATCCGCAGGGTCGACGCCGGCGGGCTCATCACCACCGTGGCCGGCAGCGGCAGCTACGGTTTCAACGGCGATGGCCCGGCGACGCAGGCGTCGCTTGCCGGGCCGCGCGGCATCGGCCTCGATCGGTCGGGAAACGTCTATATCGCCGATCACGACAACTATCGCGTGCGCAAGCTGCACGCCGGACAGCTCACCACGGTCGCCGGTACCGGACACTCCGGCTCCAATGGTGACGGTGGCCCCGCCACTGCGGCATGGTTGGCGCCGTGGGACGTCGTCGTCGCCGAAGACGGCAGCCTCTATGTCTCCGACTACGACGACAACCGTGTCCGGAAAATCGATTCGAACGGCGTCATCTCGACCTATGCGGGAGGATACAATTCCGGCTTCGGCGGCGACGGCGGTCCGGCGAACCAGGCGAAGCTCGCCTTTCCCGCCAATCTCGCGCTCGACGCGGAAGGCAACCTGTTCATCGCCGACTCGCTGAACAACCGCGTCCGCCGCGTCGACGCAGTCGCCCTCACGATCAACACCGTGGCCGGCAACGGTCAGCCAGGCACGACGGGCGACGGCGGCGCTGCCACAGCGGCGAGCCTCGGCCAGCCTAGTGGCATCGCGGTCGACCCGAGCGGCCGCTGGGCATTCGTCTCCGCCAGGAACGAAGAGCGCGTGCGGGCGGTCGATTTCGGCCCCGCGTGCGCCATCGTCGAACCGCCACAGCGGTCCGACCTTTGGCTCAGCCTCTGGCTCCTGGGGCCGCTCGTACTCCTCAGGGGCCTCCGCGTTCAGCAGCCTCGGGCCTGACCGGCCCGCCGCTTGGTGGGCCGCCGTAGCGCGCGGTTGGATCCGCGGCCGCTAGTCCGCGCAGCCGCGCTACGATTGATTGCAAGCCGCCGGTCAGGCGCTGGCGTGCTCAGATGACTTGCTGCTCGGCGGTTTCCGGCCGCCAGCGGCGCGGCCATCGCCGCGGAACCTATCGGCGGCTTGGACGATGTGGTGGGGCTTTCGGTTGCCCTTCTTCAGTGCGGCCTTCTTGAGCGCGGTCTTCTTGAGCGCGGCCTTCTCGAGGGCAGCTTTCTCGAGGGCAGCTTTCTCGAGGGCAGCTTTCTCGAGGGCAGCTTTCTCGAGGGC
>DATGFU010000196.1:0-12300 GCA_035308865.1 Allostellaceae bacterium
TGATCCTGCTGATGGCGGGCGAGATGATCATCACGCTCTGGGACTTCGTGGAGGAGGACCGGACGCGGCACCTGCCGGCGACCGAGCGCGTGACGCACACCCTGCTGACGCTGAATTACGGGGTGCTGCTGGCGTTGCTGGTGCCGCTACTGCGCCGCTGGGCCGATCTGCCCACGGCGCTGGCGCCGGCCTATCACGGGCTGTGGAGCTGGCTCTGTCTCATTGCGGGCGCCGGCGTGATCGCCTCGGGCCTGCGCGACCTCGCGGCCGCCCGGCGGGCAAGGCGTCTCGTGCCGACCGACCCGGCACCGCTCGCCGCCGCGCTTCCCGGCCGGCAGTCGATCCTCGTCACCGGCGGGACCGGCTTCATCGGCAGCCGGCTGGTAGCGGCGCTCGTCGCCGCCGGCCACGAGGTGACCGTGCTGACGCGGTCGCGGTCTCGCGCCGCCGCCCTGCCGACGCCGCTGCGTGTGGTGACCGCGTTCGACCAGATTCCGAGCGACGCCTGCATCGACGCGATCGTCAACCTGGCCGGCGAGCCGATCTCGGACGGTCTCTGGACCGCGCGGAAACGGCGTCGGATCCTGGACTCGCGGCAGCAGGTGACGCGCGACGTCGTCCATCTGATCACGCGTCTGGACCAGGTGCCGGAGGTATTGGTCAGCGGCTCGGCGATCGGCTGGTACGGGCTGCGCGGCGACGAGGCGCTGGACGAGACCGCCGACGGCAATCCCTGCTTCTCGCGCACCGTGTGCCGGCAATGGGAGGAAGCGGCGGCGACGGCCGCGATCCGGGGCGTGCGGATCGTACTGCTTCGCACCGGGTTGGTGCTGGGCGCCGAGGGCGGCATGCTGTCTCGCATGCTTGCCCCCTTCGAGTTCGGCCTGGGCGGCCCGTTCGGCGAGGGGCGGCACTGGATGAGCTGGATCCATCGCGACGACCTGGTCCGGCTGATCGTCCACGCGATCGCGACGCCGAGCCTGTCCGGCCCGGTCAACGGCACCGCGCCCTTGCCGGTGCGCAACGCCGAGTTCGCCGCGGCGCTGGGCGAGGCCCTCTCCCGTCCGGCGGTGCTGCGGGTGCCGGCGCGGCCGCTGCGGCTGGGGCTGGGCGCCTTCGCCGAGGAACTGCTGCTGGCCGGGCAGCGGGTGGTGCCGCAGGCGGCGCTCGATTCCGGCTTCCTCTTCGCCTATCCCAGGATCGAGGAGGCGCTGCGTGTCATCGTCGGCCGCACGCCGGCCGTGAAGCGGCCGCCGGTGCTTGCCAGAAGCCGTGAGGCCACGGAAGCCCGCGTGTCGAGCCGCTGGGTTTGAGGATCAATGCCCGAGTCGTTGTCGTCATCGCTGGCCGCGCTGGCCGATCCCGTCGCCTTCCGGGTGAAGCGGGCGATCGTCGGCGAGGTCCGCGCCTTCTTCCACGACCGCGCCCGCGGCGAAGGCCCGGTCGTCCGGCGGCCGGACGGGCTGTTCGGCCCGAACTCGGTCGCCTGGCGTGTCCATGCCGACGTCACCTCGATGATGGTCGGCGGCGTCGCGGCGCTGCTGCTCCAGATGCTGCAGCCGGCGGTCATGGCCGGGGTGTGGGACCATTCCAACTTCCGCGAGGACATGCTTGGCCGCCTGCGGCGGACCGCCCGCTTCATCGCGGTCACGACCTATGCGGCGCGGGAGGACGCCGAGGCGGCGATCGCCCGCGTGCGGGGAATCCACGACAGAGTGCGGGGCGCGCTGCCCGACGGCACGCCCTACGAGGCGAGCGACAAGCGGCTTCTCGCCTGGGTGCATGTCGCGGAGACGACGAGCTTTCTCGATGCCTGGATCCGCTATGGCGAACTGCGCATGACGTCCGCCGACCAGGACAGGTATTTCGCCGAGATGGCGCAGATCGCCGAGGCGCTCGGCGCCGATCCCGTGCCCCGCAGCCGCGCCGAGGCGCTGCATCAGATCGAGGCCCTGCGGAGCGAGCTCAGGAGCGACGCCCGCACGCGCGAGGTCGTGCGCCTCGTGCCGGGCCAGCGCGGGCCCAATCGCGCCGCCGATGCGTTCCAGCAAATGGTCTTCCGTGCCGCGATCGACCTGCTGCCGCCCTGGGCGCGGCAGATGCACGGGCTGCCCGAGCCGACGCTCCTGACACCCCTGGTCCGCGCCGGAACATCGGGCATGGCGCGTGCGATGCGCTGGGCGTTCCGCTAGAAACCCTCATCCACCCCGTTTCCGACGACGTGCCGGAGGGCCGCGATGACGGTTGTTGCCGCCTATCTCTATCGCGACGGCCGGCGCCTGCGCGCGGTCCCCATCGACGAGAAGATCGACTGCCCGGCCGACAAGTCGGAGTTCATCTGGATCGGCATCGCCGACCCGACCGAAGAGGAGATGCGGGTCCTGCAGGAGACCTACGATCTCCACCCGCTCGCCGTGGAGGACGCGCTGCGGGCCGACCAGCTGCCGAAGGTCGACGTCTACGGGACCCAGCTGTTCATCACCACCCGAACCGCCCGCGTCGAGAACGGCGAGATCGCCTATGGCGAGACGGCGATGTTCGTCGGGCGCAACCACGTCATCAGCGTCCGCCACGGTTCCGCGCGCGATCACCTGACCCTGCGGAGCACGCTGGAGGCGGTGCCGGCCAAGCTCGCCAACGGCGTCGACTACGTGCTCCACGCCATCCTCGACTTCATCGTCGACGGCTACCTGCCGATCGTCGAGGCGATCGAAGCCGAGGTCGAGGCGATGGAGGAGCACACGGTCGACAATTTCCTCGGCCGCGACGAGGTCACCCGCATCTTTTCGCTGCGCCGCGACCTCATCCGCTTCAAGCGGATGCTGGTGCCGATGGGCGAGGTGGCGCACAAGCTCGTGCATGTCGACCTGCCCTGCATCGACCGCGAGGCGCGGCCCTATTTCGTCGACGTGCTCGACCATGTCCGCCGCATGCAGTCGATGGTCGACGATCTGCGCGAGGTGCTGGTCTCGGTCTTCGAGTTCAGCAACCTTCTGGAGCAGCAGCGCACCGGCGTGATCACCCGCCAGCTGGCCGCCTGGGCGGCCATCCTCGCGGTGCCGACCGCCATCGCCGGCATCTACGGCATGAACTTCGAGAACATGCCGGAGCTCAAGACGGAATACGGCTACTTCGTCGTGCTGGGCGCCATCGCGCTCGTCTGCGTATTGCTCTACGCCTGGTTCCGGCGGCTGAAATGGCTGTGAGCCAGCGTCGCGAGAATCCACTTGTTCCTTTTTTGTTCTCATTCTAGGGTGCCTTCGTCGAGAAGATGGAAGTAACCCAATGAGTGCAATCGGCGATCTATTTGCTGCGACACCGAGCGGCGGTTTGGCGCCTCCGCCGAGGCCTCCGCGTGTTGCCGAACCGCCCGGGCCGGTGTTCTTCGCCCTCTATCCCGATGCCGCCGGTGCGGCCGCGGCGGGCAGTATCACCGAGCGCCTGCGGGATGAGCATGTGCTGACGGGGCGTCCGATCGCATCGGAACGGCGGCACGTCTCGCTTGTCGCTGTCGGGCAATACCCGAATCTTCCGGAGGAGGCCGTCTGGGCGGTGCGCAAGGTTGCCGCCGGTATCGACGCTTCCTCGTTCGACATCGTGCTCGACAGCGCGATGACCTTCATGACCCGGCAATTGGCAAAGCCCGTGGTTCTGGTGGGCGGCGACGGCGTCGCCGGCGTTGAACTGTTCCAGCGGAAGCTCGTCATGGCCTTGAAGGACGCGGGATTTCCTTTCCGCCGAAAGCTTCCGCCGTTCACGCCGCACATGACTCTGCTCTACGATGGCCGCGGCGTTCCGGAACAGCCCGTCGCGCCGGTCCGATGGACGGTGCGGGAGTTCGTGCTCGTCCATAGCCATCACGGCCATTCCCGCCACGTTCCGCTCGCACGATTTCCGCTGCGCGGTTGAGCGCCTCGAGCCCATGCATCCGGCGCACGGCGGTCAGGCAGGGCGGCGACCGCCTTGCCTGCGCCGGGCGGTTCCGCTAGTGTCCGCCGCTTCCTAAGGCGGGCCCTACCTGGGTCTGCCCGACATTGGGCGCCCGTAGCTCAATTGGATAGAGCACCAGACTACGAATCTGGGGGCTGGGAGTTCGAGTCTCTCCGGGCGCGCCAATAAAATCAATGACTTAGGCAAAAGTCACCGTTCTAAATTTGAAATTAGAACGGTGTTTAGAACGGCAAATTGGGAACTCGATGCCGCGGTTCGTCAATTCCGATCGATGTCGCCAAGTCGGCTTGGCCGAAACCGTCGTCTGCGACACTGGTCGCTGGAAGCCTTCCCGCGGTTCACCAACGCCCTGTCATCATCGACTGCTAGATCGACCGCTCGCAGGTTTGCCGAGGTTCGATTGTGTCAGTCATTTCGCGCGACGAACTTTGCGAGCAGGTCTGGTCGCGGCCGACTACGGCGTCACGAGCACGGCGCTCAAGAAGACATGTGACCGCCATCAGATTCCGACGCCCGAGCGTGGGTACCCGACCACTCGGTTGCCATTTTCACGGGCACGGCAGGTCGACCTTCGAAGAAACCAAGTTCTTGGCTTCGTTGAAACTCGTGCTCCAGTCCGCGGGATAGCTGTCTTTGTCGATCAGGCTGACTGAGCGACACAGCGCGATCCTGGCTAGGTCGACGTAGCGTGGCTTCTCCGCGGGAGACGAGAGATCGCCCCGATCGCGCAGGGCTTCGCCGAGGCGCCGCCAGATGTATTGGTCGTTCGGGATTATCTGCGTCGCTCGACGAAAATCCGAGATCGCGTCGTCCAGAATGACGCGTCGGTCGTTCATCGTTAACGCGGCCTCGGAGGGTGGTCGCAGGCCCGGCATCTGCCGCTCGACCCGCAGGATCCCGAGCTGGAGCCACGCATCTCCGTAATCCGGGTCGGTCTGAATGGCCTCGTGGAACAGCGTCTCGGTTTTTTCTTCCCAAGATGCGGCCTTGCTTCGTACCTCGGCCTCGGACTGCAAGTTTGGACAATCCTTCCCGTCCCAATCGCGTAGACGACGGGCCGCCGTGAACAAGAGAATGGCTTGCTTGTGGTACGCGATGGCGAAATGCGGGTATCTCTTGATGACGCCGTCGAATCCTCGATCTGCCGCGAAGACGGCCTGGATGTCGGCGCAAAGGACTGGCTTCGAACCATCAGAGAGATGGGCCAAAGCATCTTTCGACACGAGTTCGGCTCGATGAAAGAGTGCGGAGTCGTAGTCGGGCTCGAGTTCCAGCGATTGCTCGAAGTAAGAGCCGGGGTCCGTGTTCGCGCCGGTCGCGCTCGACGTCATGTAGGCATAGCCGATCGCATCACTCGCTACGTACCAACCGCTCTCGAAAGGGTGACGTTCGCGATACGCTGACGCTGCCGACCGGAATGCATCAATGGCCGCGTCCCGCTCGCCGAGGCTGAGCAAAATCAATCCGTTCGTCATGTAACCATGCGGCACGCGGTCGGTGAAGAGCCACGAGCCGAACCACCGCCGCCAAGAGACGGCCTCTTCCGTGCGTGTGGTCGCAAGCGCCACCGAGGCGAGTGACAAGGCTTCTTTCTTCTGTGAAACCGGTCCTCGGTCCAAATAGCTCGCAGCCGTGAAAGGATCGATGACCTGGAGGGCGGCTTGCGCCGCGCGTGGCAGCAATGCCTGGAGCTCGCCCGATTCGTCGAAGATCGGCGCCCCAGTCGCATCGTCTCGCAGGACGAGGCGAACAATGGATGCCTTCGAGGCACGGTCCGCGCCGGCTGCGCCAGACGACGATACTTGTTCGGACGGATCCTGCCGCAGCGCCGCCTCCGGCGACACGACGAGGGAGCCGGAAATCCGAGCGTAAGTGGTCCCGAAGGTGCTCCTCAAAAGGTTCGCAGCGTAATGAATGGGGAGATCGGTTCCCACGACCATGATCGCCGGCTCGCTCGCATCGTTCGCGCTGGCCCGGATGGACTGGCTCGCCGATGCCTTCGCCGCCAGCTTGCTGATCTCGGCCTGCAGCAGATAGGTGATCGCCTCTTTGTCACCGATGCTCTTCGCGAACTCCTCCGGGACGGAGATCATCTCGATTTGATACGTGTACCCGAACGCGTCCTCGAGCACCGTCACGATGAAGAGCGTGACGAGAACCACACCGGCCGCTTTCCCCAGGGCGATCGCGATGGGGGTCAGTCGGTCGCCGATTCGCGCCGCGAACCTCCAGACTTCGCCGACCGCCTTTCTGGCGCATAGCAGCGCCGAATAGGTCGCGCAGGCTGCTCTCGCCCATTTCGACCGAGGTGGTGTTCCGGTGAGTGTCTCTGGCGTCTCCGCTGCCATGATCTCGCTCCCCCGCGATGCGAGTCCACACCAGAGTTTTATCGATCTTATTCCCGCATCGGCGCAAGCTTTCCGAGGCCGAATTGCTGGCTGTGACGAGAGTTCTCCTCACAACTTTCAAAACCCATCCGACTGTCTCGATGAGTTGAGAAATGCTGCGTGGTCTCCTCTATCGTGATAGATCGACGGACCCAACTCTCGTTTTCGCGTGATCCCATGAACGCCAACCATAACGGGTTTCGATATTCTTGGGGATCGATGCTGCGGACCTGCCGGGCCGCCGTGGCCGTGCTCGTGGTCGGCGAACTCGCTCTGATCGTTTCACCTCAGGCGCGCGACATGCTCGAGTTCCTCGATGTCGACCGTCTCGGGGCGGCGGTTAGCTTCCAGATCGCCCTCGCCGTTCTCGGCATCTCGGCCTGGTTCTGGTCGAGAGCTGTCCTAGCCGCACGGTTCGACATCGATGACGATGTCCGCACGGCACCCAGCGCTTCACACTTCGATTGGACCGCCTTCGTATGGCTCCCTCGCCTCACCCTCGTCGCCGCCTTCCTCGGTGGTGCCACGATGGCTTACGAGGGCAGGAGTGCCGGTTCGGCCGTCGGCGCCCTCCCGCTGGGTGCTCTCGCCCTGCTCCTCACCGTTCGCCGGCCTCGCCATGCGCTCGGCGGTGCGCCGCCGCCGCCACGGGGCGACTTCCTCAACTGGTGTCGCCGCGACGCCTGCCTACGTTTCTGCGCCCTTCTTCGCCACGCGCCTTACGGTATCGTGCCGTCCTCCATATTGCTGGTCCTCGGGTTGGTGCCGCTCGCCTTCGGCTCGATCGAGGCTTTCGTCCCCGGGCTGCGCCTCCCAAACACCTTCGCGGCGGTATTCCCCGGGCCCGGGATCGCCGTCCTGCTGCTCGGCTTGATGATCGGGCCGCTCATTGCCGCCACCTTCGTGTTGGACGGGCTTACCCTGAGTTTCGGACGCGGGCAGCGCGTGATCGGCCTGCGGCGGCCACCTACCCTGGCGTTCATTCTCATTTACGTGTTCGTTTTCGTCCCCAACGTGTTTCCCGTGCACACCGTCAAAATCATCGACGGGCCGCGCATCGCCGCCCGGCCGCTCGACGAGATCTTCGTCGACTGGATGCGGGTATGTGCACCCGGCAAGGGATCGATCCGACCCGTCGTCGTTGCCGTTTCCGGAGGCGCGACCCGCGCGGGGTTGTGGGGGCTCGCCGTCCTGGACCAGGTGCTCCGAGCTCAGACCGACAAGGGAGGGAAGCTCTTCGCCGTCAGCAGCGTATCTGGTGGCTCTCTCGGAACCGCCGGTGCCATGAGTCTCCTCAGCCAGCGGGATGTGCCCTGCCGGACCGATGGTCTCGAGATGCTCCGGCCACCGGCGTCGGGACCGGTTCCGTTAGCAGGAGACGCGCTCGGCCCGCTCCTCGGCGGCTGGCTGCTCGACGATATTCCGCGTACCGCCTTCGAGCCATTCGCCGATCGATTCCGACTGCTGGCCAAACGCCGCCCCAATGGCGGCGACAGCGCCGAGGCGATCGAATCAGGCTTCGCCGATCTCTGGGCCGCCTCATCGGCGAGCCCGGGCCATCGGCCGCTATGGGACGAACCTTTCCTTTCCCTCTTCTACACCGGTAGTGCCAGCTATCGTCCCGGTATGCCGCTCTGGTTTGCCAACGGTACCGATGCGCCCACTGGCAACCGGATCATCACCTCGCCGATTCTCGCACCCACGAACGACGACGGAAGTCGGCCCTGGCCCTTTAGGGGCGCACGCGACTTCCATTCATTGATGCGGGCCGACGTCTCGATCACCACGGCGATCAACAATACCGCACGCTTTCCCTATCTGGAGCCGTTCGGAGAAATGCTCCAAGCCGACACCGGTGCCCGGGTCGGATCGCTCGTCGACGGTGGCTATTTCGAAAATGAAGGTCTCGAGACGGCACTCGAACTCGCGGCCTGGCTCACGAGCCAAGCCCCGGACGGCCGTCCGGTCGAACCCATCATCGTCGAGGCTACGGGCGACGGCGAGTCCGACATTTCCACGCCCGATGTGATGACCTGTGACACTGCCTCCGATGCTCCGTTCATCGCCGACCACCGGAGCGCCTGGCAGATCCTCGCCCCGCTCATCGGCCTCTATCATGTGCGTGGAGGGCATTCGGCCGCGCTGTTACGCCTGGCGCACGATCTCTGCCAGGTGCGTAAGCTGCGCTTCATACATTTCTACCTTCCAGCCAATGATGGTGAACCCGTCCCGCTCAATTGGGTGCTGTCGGATCGAATGGCACGCTTCATATGGTCCGCCGTCCTGCTCCACAGCCCCGTCGACAACGCGGAACAGCTAAGGCAACTGAAAGCGGCACTCGCGGATGAATGAGGTCGGGCGCAGGTGCCGGGTCCGTGAACTCCGGGCCGGGAACCGGCCACGCCGATCAGCGGACCACCGACAACTGAGCCGGGCATTTCGACACTCTGCCCGCAAGCAAACGAACCTGATCGCCGGCCACGCCTAGTCGCAAGTCAGGCGGCGGTCGCGGCCATCCTTCTTCGGCGCGCCGGCTTCGGGGCCTCAGCCGTCGGCGGAGCCACGGGCTCGGATCGCCTCCGACCGAGGCCAATCGCTTTCGCCAGAGTCGAGCGCTGCGATGCGTAGTTCGGCGCCACCATCGGGTAGCTGTCGGGCAGCTTCCACTTTGCCCGGTACTGATCGGGTGTCATGCCGTACGCCGTCATCAGATGCCGCTTCAGCATCTTCAGCTTCTTCCCATCCTCGAGGCAGACGATGTAATCGGGATGCACCGACTTCCGCACCGGCACCGCAGGAAGCTGCGTTGCGACAGGCTCCGTGGCCGGGGCCACACGAAGACCCGACAGCGCACTATGCACCGACCGAATCAGCTCCGGCAGTGCGCTCGCCGATAGAGAGTTGTTGGCAACATAAGCACCCACGATATGTGCGGTCAAGTCCATCGCGACCGCTGCATCGCTCATAATGTTTTCGTTCTCGTCCGGCATGTTTGCAAGTCCATGAAGATTCTCAGCGCCGTTCTATAGGTGCTGGACACCCTCGTCCATATTGTTCCGACAGATGGATTAACCTATCGAATTCAATTCGGTGACCGTTCCGCCGATGTCTTGCCGGCCCGGATGTTCTATGAGGATGCACGACTTCACGTAGTGCCCACATACACCGAGGCGCCGGCGGGCCTGGGTGCTGTTCACTGCACTGAACAGCGTCAATGCCAGGGCAACGAGCGGTAGAGCGTATCCACCTTGGCGAAACACTCATCGAAATCCGGCAACGCACCCACTTCCTGGCGCATCGTATCCCATTCCGACCGCGCCCGCTCGATCACTCCCGGATCACTCATCGAGTCGACGGCCGGCTTGATACCCCGCGCGGCGCACTTGTCGAGAAAGGACGTCAGGATCTCGGCCCGCTCCTGATCGTCCAGTGGAAATCGATCGGCCAGATGCGCGATGTCATAAACATCCTGGCGCCGATAGCGGTTGCGGATTACCTGCTGAAGGAGCGCACGAAGCTTTTCGGCGATCAGGTCGGTCAGCGCGTAGGCTCCGAGCGAAGCGCCGCCGGTCCCGAGGCGTAGCAGCTCTACGGCGTGAATGGGTTCGTTGAAGCTTATTTCCATATGCACGACGCGGGGAGCCTGGCCGCGTGCCAAGTGATCTTCCTCCCGGGTCCCACGCTTGGCGTAGGAGATATTTACATCCAAGGCCGGAAAGGATGTGTCAGGGGTCCCGAATCGCCGAGGGCGCTCCTTCACGCTTTGCACCCGCATCACCAAATCGGGATAACCGAGCCGAGCCGCCGTCGCGGGCAGAACCTTGTCCAATGCCGCTCGGAGCGTGGCCGGTAGGTCCGACGATGCGTCCAGATCAGTCGTAAAATCGAGATCGGCCGTGCTCCGCGGGCTTTGATAGACGACGGCCATTAGAACCCCGCCCTTCAAATAGATCCGGCTACCGTATCCGGGAACGCTGCTCACTGCGGCGAGGACGACTTCCGTCGCTTGCCGCTCTGTGTAAGCGAGCGGATCGCGGCGCGCGCGATCGATCCAGGACCTGATATCGACGATTCTCGGGTCGTCATCAGACATTCAGCGAGAGCATCCACTTCGTCGAGTGTTCCGGGCTGAAATCCTTGGCGGGATCGAGGACACGGGAGCCACCGCGCTGCGCAAACCGCTGCCACCCCTGTATCCGCAAATCTTCGCCGAGTCCCAGCATTTCATCGAGGAGATAGCCGCCCCGCACCTTCGCGATCGGCGTACCGTGCGACTCGATGGCGGCGACGATATCTGACAAGAAATCTGGGGCACGCTGCCGCCACGCCTCGACGACATGGGCCATCCCGCCGCATTGCTGCGGTGTCTCGATCATGTCGAGAAAGGTCTGGCCGATCGTCGCGAGCCGAACATGCTCCCCCGATATCTGGACCCATTGTCCCGGGTGCTTGGTGTGTCCGATTGCGAGATTGCGCCCCCGGACGATTGGAGGGTGGTCGATTAGAACCAGCTTCACCGCCTCGTCCGCGGGGATCTCGTCGAATCGCCGTCCATAATCGAGCGCCATCCTGTCCTGAACCAAGCTTCGGGCTACCGCAGCCGACGGCATCGTCAGGTGAAGCGCTTCGGGTCTCCGATCAGTGATCCCCCAACGTTGCATGGCCGAGAGATGTGAGACGTATCCCAAGGGGTTAACGAGGGCGCAGACTTCCTCCGCCGACACTTCGCCCAGCGACGACACGCGATATACGCCGCGGGTGTAATCCCGATCCCTGAGAAGTCCACCTGTGTCGACCAGGTTGGCAATGACTCGGGAAAGGTAGGGAACGGGCTGATTGCCGCTCCGAAGATATAGCCTCGGGCGGTCATCATCACGGAGCACTGCCCGTAGGGCCAGAAAGACGGTATAGGCCGTGACGGCCGCGAGACGCTCCGCTTCGAGTCGCGCCACTACCGCGTCGGCGAGCCGTGTGCGCCGGGCCGAGAGCCGCTGATCGAGAGGGGTTAGCTTTTGCACCATTCTGGGACCTTGACATCGACTGCCGCCTACATTACGTCCTGAGGACGTAATGTAGGCGGCAGTCGAGATTATTCCTCCGCGCAACCTCATCGTGTCAAGGGTGTTCGTCAGGCACCACTCCGCGAAGAAGCTTGAACTCCAGCGCTGCCTGCGTTATGTCCTAAGGACATAACGCAGGCAGCGCTCGATCTGATAATCCCACGAAGCGACCGTATCAGGCGTCGATCCATATAATACCGCTTCCTTGAAGGTCTGACTCGCGAAGGGGGGTTCCCTCGGATTGGAAATGGTGATTCATAGGCTGGCATGGTTTTGGAGGGCGGACCATGCCGGGCCTGGAGATTCGGGAAGATTTGAGCGCGGCGGTGCTTCGGCAGCATGCCAAGCGAGAGAAGAACCCGCGGGTGGCGCGTCGGATGATGGCAATCGCGAACGCGCTGGACGGGATGAGCCGTGAGCTTTCGGCGCGGCTTGCCGGGATGGACCGGCAGGCACTTCGGGACTGGGTCGTCCGCTACAACGAAGCTGGGCTCGCGGGTCTGCGGGACCGCTGGGGCCCGGACCGGCCGCGAGAGCTGGCGGCGGTGAAGGCGAAGATCCTGAGCGCCGCAGCCGAGGCCGGGAAGGGTCAGCCAGTTTACCGGATTGTCGACGTGGCTCGGCTCATCGAGGAGCGGACCGGCGTGCGGTATTCGATCTCGCGCACCTACCGGATCATGCAGGACATGAACCTGTCGTACCAGAAGACGCGCCCGGTCCACCCCAAGGCGGACCCGCGCGCCCAGCGGACATTCAAAAAAAGTTCCGGGCACGGGTGAAGCGCATCGCCTGCCGCAAGGCACCGGGCAAGCGCCTCGAAATCTGGTTCCAGGATGAGACCCGCGTGGGTCAGGTCGGGCGCACCGGCAGGCTTTGGTTCGAGCGCGGCATCCGACCCCGCG
>DATGFU010000197.1:0-10834 GCA_035308865.1 Allostellaceae bacterium
ATCGTCAACGCGCTCGTCGCGGCCGAGACGATGACCGGCATCAACGGCTCGGTGGTGCACGCGCTGCCGCATGACGAGCTGCGTGCGGTGCTTGCGAAATACGGGCGGCTTGCCTCTGTTGACTAGAGGATAGGGCGGTCCGAGAGTCGCCTCCGATCGGCAGCGAGGGGGACGAGCGATGCTTGGGCATATCCGGCAGGTGTCGCTGCTTCTCCTGCTGCTGGCTGGCTGCGCGGCACCTCAGTGGCAGCTGCCGCCGGGCGCACGACCGGATCTGGCGCAGCAATGGCTGGCCGCAGACGGGAAGTACCGGTGGCCGGCGGATGACGGGTTCGCGGCAACGCCGGTCCGCCAGACGCTGGCGGCCGGAACGATGCTCGACCGGTTCGGCCCGACCTCCGGGCGGTTCCTGAGCCCGCAAGGCGCCAGCTATGAAAGCCGCGCGCTTCCCTACCAATGCAACCCGTCGAGCTACCACATCTATCGGGTGGACGCGCCTCTGCCCGTCCGCGCCGGAACCGCCGAACCCTGGTTCGACCAGCCCGGCGGCGCCACGCAATACGAGACTGACGAAACCGTGCAGGCGCTGCTCGACCAGCATGTCATCGAGGAGCCGGTGCCGCCACCGCCGCCGGTTCCATGCCCCAAATAGCTGCCCGGCGATGGCGCAACGCTGATCGTCCGCGATGGGGAATGCCCGGCGCGGTGAGTTCGTATAGGCTAGGGAACAGGAGGACCCCGGGGACGACAGCCGCGAGGATTTGCGCATGACGGACAGGGATACGGAAGGCGAGATCGGGTTCGTGACGCCGACGCCGGCCAACCTGCCGATCGATGACGGCACCGCGGAAACCTGGGATCATCTCGGCCGAGCGGCCGATCCGGCGCATTGCCCGGTCGACCACGCCGTGCGCGGCCTGGCACCCGACTATCTGCGGGGCGATCCTGCCGAGGCGCCGGCCGAGCGGCAGCCCGGCTTCGGCTACGAGGCGTTCTTCCGGCGCCAGCTCCATACGCTGCACCGCGACGGCAACTACCGCGTCTTCGCCGATCTCGAACGCCAAGCGGGTGCCTTCCCCCAGGCGACCCATCACGGCGACCGCGGCCGCCGGCAGGTCACCGTCTGGTGCTCGAACGACTATCTCGGGATGGGCCAGCATCCGGTCGTGCTGGGCGCGATGCGCGCGGCGATCGACGAGTGGGGCGCCGGCGCCGGCGGCACCCGCGGCAATGCCGGCACCACCCGCGATCATGTCCGGCTGGAGCGCGAGCTCGCCGACCTTCACGGCAAGGAAGCGGCCCTGCTCTTCACGTCGGGCTATGTGTCGAACTCGGCGGCGCTGTCGGTGATCGCGTCGGAGCTGCCGGGCTGCGTCATTCTGTCGGATGCGTTCAACCACGCCTCGATGATCGAGGGGATCCGGCGGAGCGGCGCCGAGCGGCAGATCTTCGCCCATAACGATCCCGAGGATCTGCGCCGCCGGCTGAGCGCGCTAGACCCGGCGGTGCCGAAGCTCGTCGCCTTCGAATCGGTCTACTCGATGGATGGCGACATCGCGCCGATCCACGAGATCTGCGACGTCGCCGAGGAACACGGCGCCATGACCTATCTCGACGAGGTCCACGCCGTGGGCCTCTACGGGGCGCGCGGCGGCGGCATCTCGGAACGCGACGGCGTGAGCCATCGGCTCACCGTCATCGAGGGCACGCTGGCCAAGGGATTCGGCGTGGTCGGCGGCTACATCGCCGGCTCGGCGTCGCTTTGCGATTTGGTGATGAGCGTGGCGCCCGGCTTCGTCTTCACCAGCGCCATGCCGCCGGCGATCGCCGCGGCCGCCGCGGCGAGCATCCGGCATCTGAAGTCGAGCGAGGCCGAGCGGCAGCGCCACGCCGCGGTGGTGGACGCGGTGCGGCAGCGGCTCGACGAGGCCGGGCTGCCGCATGTCCGCAACCCCAGCCACATCGTGCCGCTGATGGTCGGCGACCCGGTGCTCTGCAAGCAGATCAGCGACGTGCTGCTGGAGGGCTACGGCATCTACGTGCAGCCGATCAACTACCCCACCGTGCCGCGCGGCACCGAGCGGCTGCGCATCACGCCGACCCCGCTGCACTCGCCCGCGGATATCGAGCACCTGGTGGTGTCGATCTCCGAGATCTGGGACCGGATCGGCCTCGCGCGAACCGTTTAAGCCCGGATCGCGGCCTCAGCGGCGGCCCAGCACCACGCCGACCAGCAGGCCGGCGGTCCAGGCTGCGGCGAGGCTGATAATCGGCTGATTCGAGGTGAACTCGCGGATCGAGCCGGCCGCCTCGTCGTAGCGGCGCCTCACGACGGTCTCCGTCTTGCCGGCGCTGCGGCCGAGCTTCCGCGTCTTGCGGCTGAGCCGGCCGGCGCCGCGGGAGACCGAGGCGGCTGCCGCATCGATGTCATCTGCCGCGCTGTTGGCGGCGCGTTCGACCCTGCTGTCCATGGTCCCTGTCCTCATAACCGCATGTGCGGGTTCCGCACGGGAGCCGGCTTCTCCGCTCCGGCAGGACTCCGAACACTGCGCGAGCAGAATGGCTCCCGGACCTGTTACGGCACGGGAATTCGGTGGCGTATTGCGCCGGCGCCCGGGACCCGTTCACAATCGCAGGCGGTCGACCGAGGCGGGGTGCGATGCAATTTGCCCATGAGCTGATCCTGCTGGGCGGCGCCCTGGGGCTCGCCAGCCTCTTCGCGGGGCTCGCTTCGGCGCGGTTCGGCGTGCCGTCGCTCCTGGTCTTCGTCGGGCTCGGGATGCTGGCCGGCGAGGACGGTCCCGGCGGCATCGACTTCAACGATTTCGAGAGCGCCTATCTGATCGGCAGCATCGCGTTGGTCGTCATCCTCTTCGAGGGCGGCATCAAGACCGACCGCGAGAAGCTGCGCACCGCCCTCTGGCCCGCCCTGGCGCTGGGCACGATCGGGGTGGTCATCACCGCGGCGATCGCGGGGGCGGCGGGCGTGCTCTTCGCCGTGGCGCCGTGGCGGGAATCAATGCTGGTGGGGGCGGCGGTGGCGCCCACCGATGCCGCCGCGGTGGCGGCGCTGCTCCGCCGGACGCCGCTCGCCGTGCCGAAGCGCTTGCTGGCCGTGCTCGAGGTGGAATCCGGGCTGAACGACCCGGTATCGGTGCTGATGACGGTGATGCTCGTCGAGGCGCTGGTGGCACCCGAGGGGCTTTCGGTCGCCAAGGCGGCGCTGACGCTTCTCGAGGAGGTCGGCGGCGGCGTCGCGCTCGGGATTGGCAGCGGCGCCGCGATGGTGTGGCTGCTGCGCCGGCTGAGCGCCGAGATCCCGCTCTTTCCGGTGCTGGCGCTGACCGCCGCGCTGGCCGTGTTCGGCCTGGCCCAGGTGCTCGGCGCCTCGGGATTCCTCGCCGTCTTCCTCATGGGCGTCGCCGTCGGCACCAGCAGCGCGGAAGCGGCGCATGCGATCGAGCGCTTCTTCGAGGCCCTCGCGTCTCTGGCAGAGATCGCGCTCTTCCTCATCCTCGGGCTGCTCGTGACGCCGCACGACCTGGTCCCGGTAGCGCTGCCGTCGCTGGCGATGGCGGCGGCGCTGATTCTCGTGGCCCGGCCGGTCGCGACAGCTCTCTGCCTGCTGCCGTTCCGCTTCGGCGTCCGCGAGACGGCCTTCGCCTCCTGGGTGGGACTGCGCGGTGCGGTGCCGATCTACCTGACGATGATTCCGGTGATCGAGGGGGCGGAGAGCGGCGAGGCCCTGTTCGGCATCGCCTTCGTGATCGTGCTGACCTCGCTGCTGGTCCAGGGCGGCTCGATCGGCACGGCGGCCAGGCTGCTGGGGTTCGGCGCCACGGCCGTGCCGACGCCTGTCGCGGGTCCGGGCGAGCGCCGGGAACTCGCCTGAGATGCAATCCGCCCGGCGATTCGACCAACCGCCGATCCTCTTCGACGAAGGCGGCGAGGCGCTGACGCTTTCGGCCCCCGGATGGGTTATTCAAGGGTCATGACATCCGACGTGATCCCAGCACCTCGCCGCTCGCCGGCCCTCTCCGCCACCCCGCGCGTGCCGCTCCGTCTCGCGGTCCTGTCGATAGCGGGGTTCTGGATTCTCTACTTCCTGCTGAATTCGGTGCGCACCTCGATCGAGGAAGGCGGCTGGCAATGGCCGGCGATGGGACGGCGCGTCTTCGTCACTCTGGCCGGGATGGGTCTGACCTTCCTCCTGTGCCTCGTGCTGCGGCGGCTGGAGGGGCGCTCGATGGGCGTGCTGGTGACGACGGGCTTCCTCGCGGCGATCCCGGTCTCGATCGCCTATGCCTCTGTCAACTACGCCGCCTTCTACATCATCTATCCGATCGCCATGGCGGCCGACGAGGTGGACTGGCACAGTAAAAAGGAATTGCTGCCGATCGCGATCATCTGCGGGCTTGCCTTCAGCTGGTATTTCTTCATCGTCGCCTGGTCGGTGCTCTATATCGCGCTGTCCTATGCGACGCGAGTGCGCCACGCCGAGCGCCGCGCCGCCGAGTTCCGCGCGGCGGCGCAGAGCGCCCAGCTGCGGGCCTTGCGGTACCAGATCAACCCGCATTTTCTCTTCAACACGCTGAACTCGCTGTCGAGCCTGATCCTCAGCCACCGTACCGACGAGGCCGAGCGCATGCTCATGAACCTCTCGACCTTCTTCCGCACCAGCCTGACTTCGGACCCGACCGAGGACGTGCCGCTGGCCGACGAGATCCGGCTGCAGCGGCTCTATCTCGACATCGAGAAGACGCGGTTCCGGGATCGGCTGAAGGTGCAGATCGACCTGCCGCGGGCACTGGAGACGGTGCCGGTGCCGGCGCTGATCCTGCAGCCGCTGGTCGAGAACGCCATCAAGCACGGCGTTGCCCGCAGCATGCGGCCGGTGACGATCGGCATCCGGGCGCACGAGGAGGGCGGCCGCGTCCGGCTCACGGTCGAGGATGACGGCGAGCCGGCGGCGGCACCTGCCGGCGGCCATGGGGTCGGCCTGCGTAACGTGCGCGAGCGTCTGGATGCCCGGTTCGACGGCGCCGCCGCCTTCCGGAGCGGCCAGCGGCCCGGCGGCGGGTTTTCCGTCGAGCTGACGCTGCCGCTCGCGCGCGAGGCCGTGCCGGTGTGATCATCGGCGGACGATGACCGGCACGCTCAGGACCCTGATCGTCGACGACGAGGCGCTCGCGATCGAGCGGCTGCAGATCCTGTGCGCCCGCGTGCCTGACCTCCATCTCGTCGGCACCGCGTCCGACGGGGCGGCCGCCCTCCGGCTGGTCGAGGCGCTGACGCCGGACCTGCTGCTGCTGGACATCGCCATGCCGGGACTCGACGGCATGACGGTGGCGCGGATGCTGGAGGAGAAGTCCGCGAAGCCGGCGGTCATCTTCGTCACCGCCTTCGATCAGTTCGCCGTCGCCGCCTTCGACGTGGCCGCTGTGGACTACCTGCTGAAACCGATCGCCCAGGACCGGCTGGAGCGCGCGGTCGCACGGGTGCGCACGCAGCTGGCGGCCGGGCCGGCACCACACGCCGCCACGCGCTGGACGCAGGAGTTCTGGGTGCCGCATCGCGCCGAGATCATTCGCATCGCCGCCGACGAGATCGACCTGATAGAGGCCGAGCGCGACTACATGCGGCTCCATGTCGGGCCGCGCTCCTACCTGCTGCATCAGACGATCGGGGATCTGGAGCGCCGGCTGGATCCGGCGGTGTTCGTGCGCCTGCACCGTTCGACAATCGCTCGGCGCGACCGGATCACGGGATTCCGCCACAATGGCGGCGGCGCCTGGGTGGCCGAACTGCGCGACGGGAGGTCGGTGCGGATCGGCCGCTCCTACCTCGCCAATGCGCGGGCCATGTCGGGAACGTAGGAGACTATGCCATCGCCGTCATTGCGAGCGGAGCGCAGCAATCCAGGGGTCCGAGACCGAGGCGCTGCATTGCTTCGATCCGCTGACAAGAGACGAGGTTCGCGCAAGCGGCGCCGGTCGGTCCCTCTCCGCCCTTCAGGGGGGAGAGGGAGGGGCCCGTCGCATCAGCGACGGGAGGGTGAGGTGGGTCGCGCCGAAACGCCGGAGAGGCCCCACCTCACCCCGACCCTCTCCCCCCAAGGGGCGGAGAGGGGGGACTGAAGCGCCCGGTTTCATTCAACGCGGTCGGCCGCGGCGGTCGGTGCGGAAATTGCGATGACGGAGATCTATGTCATTAAGGTCAAAGCGATCTGAAGAGGAAAACCGGCCCCCGTCACCTCATCCGCCCGTCGCAGGGGGGCCAAGGCCGGATGAGGTGGGCCGGGCCGTCGCCCATCAGTGCAGGTTGGGCTCGGCCTTCGGGGCCATCGCGTACTGCGTGCTGCCGCGGATGGCGGCGACCCGCTCCTGCAGCTTGGCCTCGGCGCTGGCGACCGCGGCGTCGCGGCAGTCGCGGAAGCTGCCGAACTGCGACAGGTCGCGGTGATCGACCGGGCCGCAGGCATGGTTCGCCGCGGCGACGATCCGCTCGTCGAGCTTCGCCACGCCGGCATCGCTGAGAAGGTCGGCATCGGCGAAACGAACCTGGATTTTGTGCGTCTCGACATCGGCCGCGGCGGCCGGCAACGCGGTGAGGGCGAAGCTCGCCGAAGCGAGGGCGAAGGCGAAGACGGTACGGGTGAACATCGGGTCCTCCTGGGTCGGATTGGCGCGTTCAGCGCCGGCAACCCGGAGACTAGGAAACCCCACGCACGGGGTCGCGCGGCCTTCGACCGGCCCCTTTCAAGCTTCCACGAAAGCTGGTGGTCGCGACCAACGCCATTCGTCGCCCGACGAACGACAACACGAACGACAACGATTTTCGGCCGAACCAGGCCGGCGCGCCCTCAGTCGACGACGATGCGCGGCCCCTGGCGGCGTGGCCCGGCGAGCTGGGCGATGACGCCGCGCGCGATCTCACGGTAGGCATCGGCCCAGGCGGATTTGGGCTCGGCTGCGACGATCGGCGTGCCGGCATCCGACGTCTCGCGGATCCGGAGCTCCAGCGGGATCTCGCCGAGGAAGGGCACGCCCAGCCGCGCCGCCTCGGCGCGCGCGCCGCCATGGCCGAACACGTCGCTGCGCTCGCCGCAATGCGGACAGAGGAAGTAGCTCATGTTCTCGACGATGCCGAGGACCGGCACGTCGACTTTGCGGAACATGTTGAGCCCCTTGCGCGCGTCGATCAGCGCCAGATCCTGCGGCGTCGACACGATGACGGCGCCGGCCAGCGGCACCGACTGCGCCATGGTGAGCTGCGCATCGCCGGTGCCGGGCGGCATGTCGACGATCATCACGTCGAGCGGACTCCAGGCGACCTGGCCCATCAGCTGGCGCAGCGCGCCCATCACCATGGGCCCGCGCCAGATGGTCGGCGTGTCCTCCGGCACGAGGAAGCCGATCGACATGACCTCCAGCCCGTGCGCCTGCATCGGCTTGATGCGGTCGGCGCCCGCCGGCTCCGGCCGGCCGGACAGCCCCATCAGCCGCGGCACCGAGGGGCCGTAGATGTCGGCGTCGAGGAGTCCCACGGCCAGGCCTTGCTGGGCCAGCGCCACGGCGAGATTGGCAGCGGTGGTCGACTTGCCGACGCCGCCCTTGCCCGAGGCGACGGCGACGATCGACCGGACGTCGGGCAGCAGCGGGGTCGCCTGCTGGCCGCGCGGCGGCGGGGCCGGCTTCGGCGCGGGCCGCGACGCCGTCAGCACGGCGCTCACCGAGAGCACGCCGGGCAGCGCATCGACCGCCTTCTCGGCCGCGAGGCGCAGCGGCTCCAGGCGCGGCCCGCGCTCCGGCTCGACCTCGATGGCGAAGCTCACATGGCCGTCGCGCAGCGCGAGGCCGGAGATCATGCCGAGCGAAACGATGTCGCCGCCGCGCTCGGGATCGCGCACCCCCCGCAACGCCGCCATCACCTGAGCCTCTGTCACGCCCGCCATTGATCGCCGCCTTCCTGTGCCTTGCGCGGCATATAGGGTCGATGGACCGACGGGGACAAGCGTCGAGCGCGTGCACCAACCCGCCGTAATGATTCACGCAGTTTCGGCTGCACCCTTGCTCTGGTCTGGCAGAAGTCACGAGGACACTGGGCGAGGCGACCCCGTTCATTGTCCGAGACGTTGCCGCGTCCAGAAACCACCACGCTCCCGGTTTTTGTCGTGGTCCCGACTTCGAACCTAGACGGATGCTCGCCAAACCTACACACTCCGCAGCTTAAGAACTTCTCTGTTCCGAGGGAGTGGGGGCAATGCCACCAGTCTTGACCGGGATTGTATCCGGTGATGAGCTAAAAGCGATCTACGCACTCAAATCGAAGAAGGACGATGAGAAAACCATCTCGGCGTCCAGCAAGGATGCCTTGGCGCTCAAACTCAAGGGCGAGGAGGCGGACGGCTGGCGGGTCCTTCGGAAGAACAAGAGGTCCATCCGGCTGGCGAAGGAGAAGCCGACCGACCGACAGCTTGAGGACGACGTCTGGTGCCTGCTCTACCGGATGGGGTTTAAGGAACTCAATGTGGATCGAAACTTTTGCATCACAGCCGGGGATAACGCGCCGAAGCGGCAGCTTGACGTGTTTGCCAAGGACGACGCGACGGTCTTCATCGTCGAATGTACGCACTCACGAGAAACCGGCCCGAAGTCGGTTAAGGGCCTAATCGACAAAGTTGGCGCTATTCGAGAAGAGATCGTCAAGGCAATCCATACGCACTACGGCCGCGATCCCAAGCTTAAGGTAAAATTCGCCATTGCGACGCGAAACATCGAGTGGCGGTCGGCTGACCGGGCTCGCGCCGAGGATTCAGGTGTCCCGATCATTACCGAGGACGATCTCAGTTACTTCGAGAGGCTGACCGACATTCTGAAGTCAGCCGCTCGCTATCAATTCCTCGGTCGCTACTTTCGCGGACAAGGGGTCGACGGACTGCGCCTCGAAGTGCCGGCGACGCGCGGTCGGGTGGGTGATAGGACTTTTTACAACTTTCTCATCTCGCCTCACGATCTGCTCCGGATCGCTTACATTAGCCATATGGCTAAGACCACCAACGACGATCTGGAAACCTATCAGCGTATGGTGAAGCCGAAGCGGCTCGCGGCCATCGGCAGCTTCATCGACCAAGGAGGCACCTTTCCAACGAACATTGTCGTCAACTTCAAGGCCAACGGGCTGAGGTTCGACGTGCGCGAGACGTTTGGGGATACGGCGGTCGGCACACTGTTCTTACCCGGACAATATGGCTCCGCTTGGGTAATCGACGGACAGCATCGGCTCTACGGTTACGCCTATTCGAGCCGCACCGCAGAACGCGATCGTTCTGTCGTCTCGGTGCTCGCCTACGAGAACTTGCCGGTCCGTGACGAAATCGAGATGTTTGTCGACATCAACACGCAGCAGGTCAAGGTTTCACGAATCCTCGTGAATCAGATCATATCGAGCTTAAATGTTGAAGACGACGACCCCCGAAAACGTCTGGAGGCTCTGTGCGCCCGCGTGGCGCTCCGGCTCGACTCCTATTCGAAGTCGCCGCTACGTGGGCGCATCCTCACAGTTGCGCAGGAGAAGGATCACGTCAGGTGCCTGACGCTAACGTCGCTCGCCGACGGAATCGACGAGAATAACCTTCTCGGCACGTTGCAGAGGGTTGGAAGAGGTGGCCCTACGGTGATCCAACCGGGTCCGCTCGGAGAATCGTCGGTCGATCCTAGGCGCATGATGGAGAAGGCGACCGAGACCTTGGCGCGCTACTTTGCTCTGTTCGCTGACGGCCTCGCGCCACACTGGGAGCTTGGCGATGCTAAAGGTGGTTACCTTTGCACGAACCTAGGGCTCCGCGCCCTACTGAGACTCTTGGGAAAGCTGATTACGTTCATGGAGCGGGATGGAACCCGCGCCGTCACGATGGAGCCCGAGGACATCGTCGCCAGCCTCAAGCCACTCATTGAGCCTGTGATCGCGTCCTTCCGGGCCGCTGATGCGAACGACATCGCTCGCTTTCGGAACCGCGGAAGCTCTCTGGGTAGCGTTGATCAGAATTGTCTCCAGATGATGGCAATGGTTCAGGAGGGGATTCCGAGCTTCGATCTTCCTGAGGTCCGAGCCTACCTCGACAGCCAGGACGCGGAGGGTACGAAGCAAGCTAAAGATATGATCGACGAGATAGAGCGCATACTCTTTAAGGACGTACTCCTGACGCTGAAGGGAAAATACGGTGAGACCCGGGATGCTTGGTGGCTGCTCGGTGTGCCAAAATCAGTTCGCTATGATTGTGATCGACTATACAATGATAACACAGGCGAGCATGAACGTTGGCGCTATATCTATTTCATCAATTATTCCGAGATCGTAGTATATGGAGAGAATTGGGATTTATTTAAGGACTATTATAATTTCTACGGTAAGGGCTCGAAGGCAAACCTAGTCCGTTGGATTGGTCGCGTAAACAAGGCGCGCTCCGTGACTCATCACCAATCGAAAGGGCCGCTGTCAAAGGAGCAGGTCGATTTCGTTAGGCGCGTGCACCAACTCGTCTTGGAGCACATAGAGCGGCGGGTGCCCGTGGACCCGAAGCAACGCTATCTGTCCGATGATCCATCGTCGCCGCCCGATGCTGCGTGAGACCGCTCCAGATCCGATGCAACATCGTTTGACTTGCAGTGAGATGATAGCCAAAGTGCAGTCAGATACTGCACTTTGGCCACCTGGAGGTCGCCTTGGCCGAACCGATCGTCATCGAATGTCTTCGGGGTCGCTCCGCCGACCGTGACGTCTTGCTCGGGTTTGCGCCGGCGGGTCTTCTTGCGCGATTGAGTTTCCCTGACGT
>DATGFU010000198.1:0-7116 GCA_035308865.1 Allostellaceae bacterium
CGCGGAACATGTCGACGGCGACGGTGTCGACCCGGTCGCCGATGCCAGCCCGGGCGATGTAGTCGGCGGCCACCGTGCACATCGGCCCCAGATCCATGACTGTGCACCGCATCTCGGAATGGGTCTGGGCCAGCGCGATCGCGAAGCAGCCCGACCCGCCGCCGACATCCAGCAACCGCGTGACGCCCGTGAAATCCGCATTGTGCGCGACGCCCACCGCCTCGGCCGCGGAATGGCTCTGCATGTAGGCGGCGATCCCGCGCGCCAGCTCCGGCGACATCTCGCCGGTCTCCCAGGCGATCAGCCCGGCATTGTTGTCGGCCGAGTCATCCGGCTTGCGGAAGGCGGTGACGAAGTCGTTGTGGAAGTTCACCCCGCCGCGCCGCGCGGCCGAGCGCAGCACGCCGCCCCAGTAGTAGGGCGACGACGGCACGAGGAAGTGCCGGGCCACCGCGGTCAGCTGGTAGCGCCCAAGTTCCTGCGCCACCAGACCGAGGCTCGCCAGCAGCTCGAGGACGATGGTCAGGGCCCGCGGCGAGGCGCCGAGGCGGCCTGCGAGCTCGGCCGGGTCGCCCGGCGCCTCGGCAAGCGCCGCGAAGAGCCCGATCTCGTCCGAGGCCGTCACTGCGGGGTACCACAGCGAGGCCAGCTGGATGTCCCAGATGAGCCTGTCGTCGACGCTCGGCAGGGCGGGCTTCATCAGCAGTGGCTCCGTTGATGTCTCAACGGTGCTTATAGCCGATCGGCGAGGAGACGCTCCACAAAGGCCGGCACGATCTCGCTGGCGGGTCCGTACACATGCTCGTCGAACCGGCGCGAAACCTGCGTCGGTTCGAGGTTGAGCTCGACCGTGCGGGCCCCGGCGGCCATAGCCCGCTCCACAAACCCGGCCGCGGGATAGACGGCGCCCGAGGTTCCGATCGCGATGAAGAGGTGGCACTCGGACAGCGCGGCGTCGATCTCCTCCAGCCCGTGCGGCATCTCGCCGAACCACACGACATGCGGCCGCATCCCGCCGCGCCGGCCACAGGCCCCGCAGGCCAATTCGACGGACAGATCCTCCCGCCAGTCAACCACGTGATCGCAGGCGGCGCAGCGCGCCTTCAGATGCTCGCCGTGCATATGGAGCAGGCGCCGGCTGCCCGCCCGCTCATGCAGATCGTCGATGTTCTGGGTGACGAGCAGGAGCGCGCCGTCCCAAGCCTCGTCGAGCCTGGCCAGCGCGGCATGCGCGGCGTTCGGCACGACCGCCGGATCGAGCAGCCGGCGGCGGCGCCAGTTGTAGAACTCGTGCACCGCGACGGGATTGCGGACGAAGGCCTCGGGTGTCGCCACATCCTCGATGCGCACGCGGCTCCAGATGCCGTCCTTGTCGCGGAACGTCTCGATCCCGCTTTCTCGGCTGACGCCCGCGCCGGTCAGGATGACGATGCGGCCGGGCTCAGGCATCGTTCGGCATCGTCCGGCTCACGGCACTCGCGGAAGGAATCGACGCGTGTCCGGAGAAGCGTCCGCCGACGTGGCGCGGCTGCCGTCCGAAACGCATCAGATCGTGTCGAGCCAGCCCGCGAAACCGCTGCCGCGCAGCTTGCGGACCACCTCGTCGTAGTTCGCGACGATCTCACGATAGGGCGCCTGGACGATCTTGGTCATCGCCTCGAGGCGTCGGAGACGGCCTGTCACGCCGAGAAATCCGGCCAAGCCAACGACCGTGTTGCCCTCGCCCGAAAGCCAGCCTTCTTCGTCGGCCGTCGCCACGCCGCGCGCGATTTCTTCGTAATCGATCGTGATCAGGTGCGGATAGTCCTCCATGAGCGCCTCGAAGATCTCGCGATCGAGCAGGCGCTGGCGGATGAGCGCGAGGAGGAGCTCGCCGTCGACCTCGACCTTTTCGCCGATCGCCTCGTCCTGGCGGTGATGCCAGACATCGCGGCCGGCTGCCAGCAGCTCGGACAGCGCCGCCTGCACGACGTTCTCCCGCACGACATGGATGATCTGCGCCTGGCTGGCGTGGAAGAACTGGACCAGCGCCGGCACGGCGGAGAGCGGCTCGTAGGCCGGGGCCAGCGTGCGCAACTGGCTGTACTTGATGTCGAAGCCGAAAACCTTGACCGATGCCGTCGCCTGCTCCCGCAGGTGCCGCAGATAGTCCCAGAGCTGGCTCTCCGCCTCCGCATAGTGGGCCGGCCGCTGCAGGCCATGCGCGGCGGCATAGGGCTCGAAGGCCTCGGCGTGGCTCCCGCGGGTGAACAGCTCGCCCAGCAGAACGATGTCGGGACTTGTGTTCAGCGTCTCCCGCAGAACCGTCGTCCCGGTCCGCTGGCCGCCCACGATGAAGGTGGGGCGCATTCTCCGATACTCCAATGGGCCGATGTGCCGCCGCTTCACCGCTCTCGCGAACGCGGCGAGCCGGGAATAGCGCCGCGGCCGGATGGCGCCTTCCCGCGCCAGCCGGCAATAGGCCTTGTCGAGAAGGTGCTGCACCAGCCTTCCTTCAGGGGATCATGCGATCCCTTCTAGCATCCGCTGCGACCGTGCGACACGGGCGCCGTCACGAGTCATTTCCCGCGCTCGCCCGCTGCGGTACGATCCGGCCCATGATCCGTACCGCCTTTATGGCCGCCCTGCTTCTCCTGCCCGTCGCCGCCGGCGCGGTTACCCCGGCCGAGCAGGCGTTCCTGCGCTTCCAGGTCGAGGACAAGTGCATCGCCGACGCCAAGCGTGCCCATCCCGGCCGGGACATCGCCTCGCAGCAGGCGGTGGACGTGTCGGTCGATGACTGTCTTTCCAAGAACAACCTGCCGCCGCGGGCGCATCTCGCACCGCCGCCGGCCGGCAAGCCCAAGGATGCCGCCGCACCCGACGGGCAATAGCCTCACTCAGTCCGCCCGACCATAGACATCGACCATCCGGGCCACGACCACACGGTCGGCGAACTCGGCCTCGGCAAGGGTCCGCGCGCCCTGGCCGAAGCGCTGCCGCAACGCGCGATCCTCTGCCAGCTGCCGCACCCGCCCGGCGACCGCGTCGGCATTGCCCGGCGGCACGAGATAGCCGGTGACGCCGTCCACCACCGCCTCGCGGCAGCCCGGCATGTCGGTGGTCACGATCGGCCGGCCACAGGCGGCCGCTTCCAACAGCGTGCGCGGCACCCCCTCGCCGTATTGCGACGGGTAGAGCGCGATGTGGATCGACTGCCAGAACCCGACCATGTCGTCGACATGGCCGAGCCACTCGACCACTCCTTCGTCAACCCAGCCTCGGACCTCGGCCTCCGTATGAGTATCGGGGCTGCCCGGATCGACCGTGCCGGCGAGGCGAAAGCGCACCGGCGCGCCCGCAGCCTTCAGCCGCCGCATCGCCTCGACCGCCACGCCAACGCCCTTTCCGCGCACCAGCCGGCACGCCATGCCGACAATCACCGGCCCCGCCGGCTCGGATGCCGCGACGAAGCGGTCGGTATCGACACCGCAGCTCGAAACGAGCGCCACCTGCTTGGCCTGGATCGCGCCGCGCGCGGCCAGCACTTTCCCGTCATCGGGATTTTCCAGGATCACCGCGCCACCGCGCCCGCCCATGCCGACCCGCAGCGCCAGCGTCACCGGCCAGCGCAAGAGCCGCGCCTTGAGGGTCTCGGAGGTGAACACGTAGCCCAGGCCCGCCACCGTCGCGACGCGGCGCGGCACGCCGGCCAGCCGTGCCGCGAGCCCGGCATAGATGATCGGCTTGAGCGCCAACGCATGGGCGATCGCCGGCCGCTCGCGGCGGAACAGCCGCCACAGCGCGAGGAGTGTCCGAACCTCACCGCCGATCGTGCCGCCGCGCCGGCGCCACGGCAACGGCAGGACCTCGAACCCTTCGGCCTCCAGGCGCGCGCCGTGCTCCTGCACGCGCGTCGCTACGATGACCCGGTATCCTGCCGCCAGCGCGCCGCGGCCGAGCGCCAGTCGGTGCAGCCAGAAGTACCAGTCTTCGGTGGCGACGTAGACAAGCGTCTTGGCGGGCGGCATCGCATTCCGGGAAGAGCGGGTGGCGGAACATGCGGGCGGCGGCGCGCGAGATCAAGCAAACGCGTCGCGGCCGCGGCCCCCTGTTCAACGCTTCCCGGCTTCCCTATGGTCTGGCGCCTGAAGGAAGAGGTCGGGCGTGAAGCGGATTCTCCTGTCGATGATCCACGACGCGGTGATGTCCGCGCTGGCGCCGGTGCTGGCGTTGGCGCTCCGCGTCGGCCCGGATTTTGCCGGTTACGATCCAGTCTGGATCGCCGAAAACGCCGTTCTCTTCGCCGCGATCATGCTCGTCTGCCTGCGGATCAGCGGGCTCTATCGCGGCATTTGGCGCTATGCCTCGGTCAGCGATCTCTTCGCGATCAGTCGCGCTGCTGCCGTCGCGATCCTGACCTACACCGTCGTCTGCTTCCTGCTGACCCGCCTCGAAGGCGTGCCGCGCTCGACCCTGGTCATCCAGTGGTTCGTGCTGGTGGCGCTCCTCTCGGCGCCGCGGATCGCCTACCGCATGTTCAAGGACGGCCGGGTCGACCGGCTGTTCGAGCGCGATGCCGGCCGGCGCGTTCCGGTGCTGCTGGTCGGGGCGGGCGACGGCGCCGAGCTGTTCATCCGCGAGCTGCGGCGTGACCGCCGGGCCAATTACGACGCAGTCGGCATCGTCGGGCTCAACGATTCCCGCGTCGGGCGTGCGATCCACCGCGTGCCTGTGCTGGGCACGGTGGAGGCCCTGCCCCGTATCGTCGAGCAGCTCGGCAAGAGCGATCGCAAGCCGCAGCGGTTGATCGTGACGCAGGACGACCTCGCCGGGCCGATGCTGCAGGATCTGCTTGAGCAGGCGGGCGCGCTGGGCCTCGGCATCGCGCGCATGCCGCGGGTCACCGAGATCACCGCCGGCCTCGAGGACGACACGGCGCTCCGGCCGATCGCCATCGAAGATCTCCTGTTCCGGCCGCAGCGCGTGCTCGACCGCCCGGCGATGAAGGCACTCGTGGGCGGCAAGCGGGTGCTCGTGACGGGAGCCGGCGGCACGATCGGCTCGGAGCTGGTCCGCCAGATCGCGGCGCTGGAACCGGCGCATCTGACGCTGCTCGACAGCGCCGAGTACCAGCTCTACCTCATCGATCTCGACCTGGCGGAGCACGCGGTGGCGATCCCGCGCCGCGCCATGCTGGGCGATGTGCGCGACCGTCGCCGGCTCGACGAGGTGCTGGCCGAGGCGCGGCCGGAGCTGGTCTTCCACGCCGCCGCCTACAAGCACGTGCCGATGGTCGAGGCCAACCCGGTCGAGGGCGTCTTGACCAACGTGATCGGCACGCGCAACCTCGCCGAGGCCTGCCGCGCGGCGCGGGTTGCCGCAATGGTCATGATCTCGACCGACAAGGCGGTCCATCCCTCGAACGTGATGGGCGCCAGCAAGCGCCTCGCCGAAGGCATCTGCCAGGCCCTCGACCTGCAGGGCCGCCGCGAAGGCGCCGCCACCCGCTTCATCACGGTGCGGTTCGGCAACGTGCTCGGCTCGACCGGCTCAGTCGTCCCGCTGTTCCAGCGGCAGCTCGCCGAGGGCGGGCCGTTGACCGTGACCCATCCCGAAGTCTCGCGTTTCTTCATGACCGTCCGGGAGGCGGTCGAGCTGGTTCTGCAGGCCGCCGCTCTCGCCGGGTCCGACCACCCACCGGCCGGGCTCGAGGAGGGCGGCATTTTCGTCCTGGAGATGGGTCCGTCGGTGAAGATCGTCGATCTGGCGCGGCAGATGATCCGCCTCGCCGGTCTCGTTCCCGACCGCGACATCAGGATCGAGTTCGTGGGATTGCGGCCGGGGGAGAAGATCGCCGAGGAGCTCTTCCACGAGGCTGAGCCGCCCGTGCCGACCGAATCGGACGGGCTGCTGCTGGCGCGGCCGCGCATCGGCGATTATGCGATGCTCGCCCGCGGCCTCGACGAGCTGGAGGACGCCGCGCGAGGCCGCGACGCCCAGCGCTGCCTGACCGCGCTCGCCCGGCTGGTGCCGGAATTTCGCGCCGCCCTCCCCGTCGAAAGCGGATCGCGCGCGACCGCCTGACGCGGCGAGTTTCCTTTTGACTCCGCGCCGCCGTCCCCGCATCTCAAAAGGGCTTGGCAGGAGTGTCCCCGCCCATGGTCCGCCGCCCCTTCGCCCCGGCCCTCGCCGCCGCGCTTCTGCTCGCCGGCTGCAAGACAAACCATCATGTGACCGAGCCGCCGCCGGCATCGCCGGTCGTGCCGGAGTCCGCGCCGACAGCCGCCGCACCGGAGGCCACCGCCGGCGCCGGGCGTGTAGCGGAGCTCCGGGCACAAGCCGACCGCCTGACCGCCCGTGTCGCAGAGGATCGCCAGACGCTCGACACGCTGCGCAGCGAGCGCGGGGGCCTCACCGACCGGTATTTCGACCAGTCATCGACCATCGGCGCCCGGCTGCAGGCAGGCACGACGCCCGGCAGTCCCGAGCTGATCGCCGCCTGGCAGCAGCTTCACCAGACGCTGTCGGGCCTCGACGATTCGGCGGTCAAGCTGGCCGAGCTAAAGACGCGCGTCGCCGCCGACTCCGCCGAGGCCGGATATTTCGCAAGCTCGGTGAATGCGGCCCAGTCCCTCGAAAGCGAGGCCGACCGCGCGCCGCTGGCCGAGATCCAGACGCAGGCCAAGACCGACCACGAGGCGCTCGACCGGCTGGCTGCCGACGCGGCCGGCGACCTTACCCGGCTGACGGATGCGCTCATGGGCGAGCACCGAAATTTTCCGACGCTGCTGCGCTCGATAGAGGTGGGCGAGGTCGTGGATAACGCGCCCGCCGCGGCCGAAGCCGCCCCGGCGACAGCGCCGGCCGCAGCACCGCCGACGCCGGCGCCCTCGCCTGCCCCGCTGCCGCCTGCGCACGAGACCGCGCCCTTGCCCCCACCGACCCCGGCCCAGCATGACCCCGCGCTCGTCGTGTCGGTCGTGCAATCGCCGGCCGAGTACGAGCCTGCGCTCTACAAGGTGGCGACAACGGCCCTCGAGAAATCGCGCAACGCCAATCTCGAGGTCGTGGCGGTGCTGCCGGGCCAGGGACCGCCCACCGGCCGAGCCATCGCCACCGAGGCCGCCAAGCACA
>DATGFU010000199.1:0-16572 GCA_035308865.1 Allostellaceae bacterium
CGTCCTCGCCGGCGGACTCGTGCGGCGTGACATAACCGCCAGGCTCGTGCTTGTCGATGACGATGCAGCCGGGCGCGCTGCGCAGGATGCTGCGCGCCTCCTCGACCGAAATCGGATTCTCGAATTCGATATTGACCGCCTCGGAGTGGCCGATGAACACCGGCACGCGCACGCAGGTTGCAGAGAGCTTGATCTTTGGATCGAGGATCTTCTTGGTCTCGACCATCATCTTCCATTCTTCCTTGGTCGAGCCGTCCTCCATGAAGGTGTCGATCTGGGGAATGACGTTGAAGGCGATGTTCTTGGCGAATTCCCTGGGCTCGAGGGTCTGATTGACGAAGAAGCTCTTGGTCTGGCTGATCAGCTCGTCCATCGCCTCCTTGCCCGCGCCCGAGGTCGACTGGTAGGTCGACACGACGACGCGCTTGATGGTCGCGGCGTCGTGGATCGGCTTCAGCGCCACCACCATCTGGATGGTCGAGCAGTTCGGATTGGCGATGATGTTGCGCTTGGCGTAGCGCGCGATCGCCTCGGGATTGACCTCGGGCACCACCAGCGGGATGTCGGGCTCCATCCGGAAATGCGACGTGTTGTCGATCACCACCGCGCCGGCCTTGGCGGCACGCGGCGCGTGGATCGCCGAGACCTTGGCCCCCGGCGAGAACAGCGCGATGTCGATGCGCTTGAAATCGAACGTCTCGAGATCCTGGACCTGCAGCACGTCGTCTTCGCCGTACGACACCTCGACGCCGATCGAGCGGGATGAGGCGAGCGCGACGACCTCGTCGGCCGGGAACCCGCGTTCCTCGAGCGTGGACAGCATTTCCCGCCCGACATTGCCGGTGGCGCCAACCACGGCGACCCGATAGCCCATCAGTAGTCCTCGACCTCGATACAGAAAGCAGCTTCACTTACGGTCGCGCGCGCATCTTGACAAGGATCGGCATGGCAGGGCAGCCGTCCACCTACAGCGAGTTCTGGCCGTTCTACCTGCGGGAGCACGCCGATCCGCGCAGCCGGGCGCTGCATTACGCCGGCAGCACCCTGGCGCTGGCGGCGCTCGTCGCCTTCGCCGTCACACGCGCATGGCCCTTCCTGCTGGCGGCGCCGGTCGCCGGCTACGGCTTCGCCTGGTGCGGGCATTTCCTGCTCGAGGGCAACCGGCCGGCGACCTTCAAGCGCCCGCTCTGGTCGCTCGTGAGCGACTACCGCATGCTGGCGCTCTGGGCATCGGGCCGGCTTGGCCCGCATCTGGCGCGCGCCGGCGTCTCGACGGCGGCTCAGCGCGCCGCGTCGCCGCCGGCCAGCGACTGAAGTCGCAAGGCGAGGCGTTCCGCCTCGAGATCCCCCAGTTGACCCTCGCGCATCCGGGTCAGCTCGAGCAGCACCGGCCGCGTCACCGCGATCGCCGCCAGCGGCAGCCACCACAGGGTCTCGCTCGGTCGGGTCATCGGCATGATCAGGATGGCGCTCAGGATGACCACGGCGGCGAGGCCGCAGCGCTGCTCCAGGGTCAGCGGCCGGCGCCAGGCGAGCAGGCCCAGCGCGATCCACAGCATTCCCGCCACGCCCTGGATCAAATAGAGCGCTGCCACGGACAGCCCGACCAGCGAGCTCCCCGGCTGTTCCACCACGCCGGTGCCGAGCCCGAGCACATTGAAGGCGAAGGCCTCGGGTCCGCGCAGGAAGAAGAGCAGCAGCGGCAGGAGGCCGAACACGAGCCCGCGGGTGAACCGCTCACGGTTCTCGGTCGTGGCCGGCACGCAGAGCGGCAGGATCACACCGCCGGGCATCAGCCCGGCCGAGCAGGAGAGGCCCGCTGCCAGGCCGCCCCATAGCGGCTGCCGGTTGGCCAGCAGAATCCCGATGAGCGCGAGCAGGACGGGCAGGAGATCGGTCGCGCCTCTTGCGAAAATCTGGAATGGGACGATCGGCAGCGCGAGATAGAGCAGCACCGCCAAAACGCCGTCCGACTGACCGCGATCCGCCCGGCTGCGCGCGATATAGAAGATCGTCGCCGCGACCAGCCCCTGCAGGATCAGGTTGGTCAGGATCACCCCGCGCGCCCCCAGGACGAAGCCGAGCGGCAGGAAGGCGGCCGCCATGAGGGGCGGCAGCTTGTAGCCCTCGCCGATCGCGGGGCCCTCGAAGAGAGGGTCGGTCGGCTCGGCATAGGGGTTGCCGCCCGAGATCATGATCCGCCCCGCGCGCAGCGTTGTCGTCGCCATGTAGCCAAGATCGGGCGACACCAGCATCGCGATGCAGAACAGCAGCTGCACGGCGGCGAGGGCGATGCAGATCCGCCGGAACAGGCGCTCGCCGCGCATCAGGCCGAGCGGGTGCCGGTCCTCGCCGACGCGCAGCGATCCGGCGACCAGCGCCACCGTCAGGACGATGACGATGCTGCGCCAGCCGTGGTTTCGTGCCGGGAGGAGCTGGAGGGCCAGAACGCCCAGCCAGAACAGCGGCGGGCCGAGATAGACGAGATTGCGCGGCTGCGCCACCGTCGCCCAGGTGATCGGGCCGGTGATCTCGAACTCGGCCTTGAACCATGCGACAAGGCGTTGCCAGAGCCGCCGGGCGAGACGTTCGGCAGCCGCAAGACGCTGCCGCAGGACGACTGCCAGCCGAGATGTCGCCGTTTCCTCCAACCCGCACCTACAGACCCCGCAAGCACGAGGAGTACCGCATCGCCGTCGGCGAGAAAAGCCGGCGCTCGGCGAGATTTCGTACAGGGCCGCTTTTATCGGGGCTGCGATCCCTCGGTCGCTTCGGACAATCGCTCATATGGCTGGGAAATGGCCGTTGCCGAGGCTGGAAGCGTCCTTAGAGGCCGTTTTGAAAATCGGCTGTTTGGCCTTGCGGCGGGTTGATTGGCGTGATTCAAGCTGGGGATGTGGACTGAGCAGACCCGGGGTCGGATGGCCCAGATCGCCAAGAAGACGAAGCGTTACCCGTCGGATCTGACTGACGAGGAATGGGAGCGGATCGCGCCGTTGATGCCGAAGCCGGGCCGGCGCGGCCGGCCGCGTGAGGTGGATTTTCGCGAGGTGATCAACGCGGTTCGCTACCTCGTGCGCTCGGGCTGTGGCTGGCGAATGCTGCCGGTCCATTTTGGTGCGTGGCAGACGGTTTATGGCTGGTTCCGGGAACTGGCGCGGCGGCTTCTGTTTCAGACCATTCACGACGTGGCGCTGATGGTCGACCGGGAGCGGGCGGGCCGCGAGGCGAGCCCGTCTGCGGCGGTGATCGACAGCCAGTCGGTCAAGGCACCGCATGCCGAGACGCGGGGCTACGACGCCGGCAAGAAGATTGTGGGTCGCAAACGGCATATCGCGGTCGATACGGATGGCCGTCTGCTCATGGTCAATCTGACGCCGGCCGACATCTCGGACAGCGCCGGCGCCCAGGCGATCCTGGAGGCGCTGCGCAAGCGCTGGCCCTGGGTGAAGCACCTGTTCGCCGATGGCGCCTATGACCGCCTCAAGCTGATGGACAAGGCCGCGTTCCTCGACTTCGTGATCGAGATCATCCGACGATCCGACAACCAGAAAGGCTTCGAGATCCTGCCGCGCCGCTGGGTCGTCGAGCGCACTTTCGGCTGGATGGTCCGCTGGCGTCGCCTCGTCCGCGACTACGAGCAGCGCATCGACGTCTCGCACGCCATGATCCTCGTCGCCATGGGCGGTATCATGCTGCGGCGAACCGCCCATCCGTGAATTTCAAAACCGACTCTTAGTTGCCCAAGTCTTCACGGAAGCGATCGATCTGGTGCATTCGCTCGTGCAGGATCGTCACGATGCCGATGTCGCCGTTCGACAATCTTCGCCAATAGATGAAATGCCGCTCGTAGCGGAAGAAATACCCGTCGATGCCGAACTCGGCCGGAACGGGCCTCGACATCACGCCGTGGGTTTCGATCCTGTCGAAAGTTTCGAAAAGTCCGGTGATGTAACGATTCGCCTGTTCGGTTCCCCATCGGTCCCGTGTGTAGCGATAGATCTCGTCCAGGCGATGGGAGGCCGCCTTCTGGATGCGGACAGCGGCCATTCCGTCATGTCCGGTTTCGCGTAATAACCTCGGCCGCGGTCAAGGGTTCGAAGGAAGACTCGGGCGCTGCGAACGCAGTAGCGAGTTCGGCCTTCAGCCGGTTGAACGCTTCGCGCTCCGAACGCTCCTTGTCGCGGCGGATCAGGTCCCGGATGTACTCGCTGACGTTTTCGTACGATCCGTTGTCGCCCACGTTCGCCGCCACGAAATCGCCGAGCACACCGCTGACGCGGACCGTCATCGTCGTGGTTCGAGGCATGGCGGGCTCCTACAGGGGTGTATTCAATATAATCAAGAATGAGTACAAGACAAGCGGAGCCTCTCAGTTCGGGGCCACGCCGGCCGACGCCGGGCATGGCGCCCATGCGTGCTCGGACCGGCCTGGTGTGATAGAGAGGGCGCCGCTCGTCCTCCGGAGTCCGCCCATGGCCGCCACCTCGCTCCCGCCGTTCGATTGGGCGGATCCGTTGCTGCTCGATCAGGAGCTTTCCGAGGAGGAGCGGCTGATCCGCGACAGCGCCCGTGAATGGTGCGAGGGACGCCTGTCGCCGCGCGTCCAGAAGGCCTTCCGCGAGGAGGCGTTCGATGACGAGGTGTTTCCCGAGATGGGCGCCCAGGGCTTCCTCGGCTCGACCATCGACGGCTATGGTTGCGCCGGCGCCAACTACGTCTCCTACGGTCTGGTGGCACGCGAGGTCGAGCGGGTCGACTCTGGCTACCGCTCGATGATGAGCGTGCAGTCCTCGCTGGTGATGCACCCGATTCACGCCTTCGGCACCGAAGCGCAGCGGCAGAAATACTTGCCCAAGCTTGCGTCGGGCGAGTGGATCGGCTGCTTCGGCCTGACCGAGCCGGATCACGGCTCAGATCCCGGCAGCATGGCGACGCGCGCCCGCAAGATTTCGGACGGCTACGTGCTGTCCGGCGCCAAGATGTGGATCACGAACTCGCCGGTCGCCGATGTGTTCGTCGTCTGGGCCAAGACCGATGACGGCAAGATCCGCGGCTTCGTGCTGGAAAGAGGGATGAAGGGCCTGTCGGCGCCCAAGATCGAGGGTAAGTTCTCGCTGCGCGCCTCGATCACCGGCGAGATCGCCATGGACGACGTCGAGATCCCCGAGGACCACCTGCTGCCGGGCGCCTCCGGCCTCGGCGGCCCGTTCTCCTGCCTCAATAACGCCCGCTACGGCATCGCCTGGGGCGCGATGGGTGCGGCCGAGGCCTGCTGGCATGCCGCCCGCCAATACACGCTCGACCGCAAGCAGTTCGGCCGGCCGCTCGCCGCCAACCAACTGGTCCAGAAGAAGCTCGCCGACATGCAGACCGAGATCACGCTCGGCCTGACGGCGGCGCTCCGCCTCGGCCGGCTCAAGGACCAGGGCAAGGCGGCGCCCGAGATGATCTCGCTGCTGAAGCGCAACAATTGCGGCAAGGCACTGGATATCGCCCGCGTCGCCCGCGACATGCATGGCGGCAACGGCGTCTCCGACGAGTTCGGCGTGATCCGCCACGTCCTGAACCTCGAGGCGGTCAACACCTACGAGGGCACGCACGACGTCCATGCCCTCATCCTCGGCCGCGCGCAGACGGGCATCCAGGCGTTCATGTAGGGCCCCGCGCCGCCGTCTCGGCACGGACATTTCCCGGCCTTGCGCGGCGGGAAGGCCACCGATATCGTCCGCGCCCGCTTTCCCGGAAGAGGTGTCGATGAGTATCGGTGAGACTGCCGGCGCTGCCCCTGCAGCCGCCAAGACGGGCGACGTGGGCGGCGTGGCCGCCGACCAGCTTCGCGCGATCGTCGAGCGGATCGAGCGGCTGGAAGAGGAAAAGAAGGCCCTGGCCGAGGACATCCGCGAGGTCTATGCCGAGGCCAAGGGGAATGGCTTCGATACCAAGATCATTCGCAAGATCATCGGCTTGCGCAAGCGCGACCGGGCCGAGCTGGACGAGGAGGAGACGATCCTCGAGCTCTATCTCCGCGCCCTCGGGATGCTCCCGGGGGAGTGAGCGCCTGGCGCTTCCATGAGGCGCCTGGCCCTGATCGCGATCGTGCCGCTCCTGCTGGCGGCCGGCGGCGCCGCGCGGGCGGAGCTGCTGATCAATCTGGAAGTCCCCATCAGCGGCAGCGACTCCGCTTTCGGCGACGGCGTGCGGCGGGCCGCCGAGATGGCGGCGGCCCGGATCGCTGCTGGCAAGAGGACGCGCGGCAGGATCGCGCTCACTGTCCTCGATACCGCCTGTCCCGGCCCGGCGACCATGCCACCGCGGGCCGGGTTGGTCATCGGTCCGTTCTGTCCCGGGTCATCCCTCGGGCTCGTTGTTTCCGATCAGGAGACGGGCACAGTTCGGCTGGGCCCGCCCGAGGCCGCAGCCGCTTCGATCGAGGGCACGCTCGCCGCCCGCCGCGCGGCACGGGAATATCCTGGCCGCAAGCTTGCCCTCGTCGGCGATCGCTCACCCCATGGCGAGGCTTTCGCCGATGCCGCCCGCGCGGCCCTTCGCTCGAGCGGGAGCGCCCTGGCGGTGGACACGCTGATCAAGCCGAGCGACCACGACGACTCAGCCCTCATCGCCCTTCTGAAGACCGCCGATGTCGCCGCGGTGCTGGTCGGCCTCTACCCGACCGAGGCCGGCGATCTGGCGCGCATCGCGCGCGCCCGCGGGCTCGCCTTGCCGCTGATCGGCGGCGAGACGCTGGCCGACGATCGTTTCGGGGTGATCGCCGGCAAGGCGGCGGAAGGCACGATCTTCGCGGCGCCGAAGGATCCGTTCGTCCAGCCGGACGCGCAGCCGATCGTCGCGGCCCTTCGCGCGGCTGCGATCGAGCCGACGGCCCAGGCGCTCTTCGCCTATACCGCGGTCGAGGCGCTGGCCGAAGCCGCCGACGCGGCGCGTTCGGAGCGCCCCGCGAAGATCGCCGCTGTCTTGAGCGGCGCGCAGATGGTGACGGCGCTCGGCCCGCTCACTTTCGAACCGGCAGCTTCCGGCGGGTCAGACGATGTGGCCGACCGATTCTACGGCATCTATCGCTGGCGTGACGGCCGGGTACAACCGGACCGGTAGTGCAAAGCAACAATGACCGGCGGACGAGGACCATCCGCCGGTTGGGCACTTCGGATCGCCGATTACGCTTTGGCGCGGCGACGGGCGCGGCCGGCCTTGCGGCCCAGGCCGATCTGCTTGGCGAAAGCCGAGCGCTGCTGCGCGTAGTTCGGCGCAACCATAGGATAATCAGGCGGCAGGCTCCACTTGGCTCGGTATTCATCCGGAGTCATGCTGTAAGTCGAACGCAGATGCCGCTTCAGCATCTTCAGCTTCTTCCCGTCTTCAAGACAGATGAGGTAGTCGGGATGCACCGACTTCCGCACCGGAACCGCAGGCTTCAGCGGCTCCGACTTCGGTTCTGCAGGTTGTCCCGCAAGTCCGCTGAGCGAAGAATGTACCGAGCGGATCAGATCGGCCAACTGTCCAGTGGGAACGCTGTTGTTGCTGACGTACGCAGCCACGACATCGGCGGTCAATCGCGTCAGATTGCCTTCTGTAGAGAGTTCGGCAGGCTGTTCCATGGCGGCGATTTCCTCACCAAGATGCGTAGGACCAAGACATCATCGGGGAATGACTTCGATATGTCAACTAATTCCGGAATCCGGGAGGCATCGTCACTTCCGCGCTTCCATATATTCCCCGAGGAACATCGCAAACAGAGTGTGGAAGGTTTTGCTAACCATTTTTCGCGGCGGCAGCGATAGGTGTCGATGGAGAGGCCGAAGTGGAGACAAGCCTCTACGTCTTGGGTCGAACTACCCGTCAGGAGCAAGCTGTGCTAACGACTGCGCCCCCGCGGCTGTCGCCGATCCGTAATCCGCGACCCCCTAAGCTCCTGGTTGAGAGGCGCCGATGTCATCTTCCTCCCCCCCTACTGCCGGTTCGTCGGACGCCTTCTTCGCTACGCCGCTTGCGGCGGCGGATCCCGAAGTCTTCGCCGGCCTCCGCGCCGAACTCGGCCGGCAGCAGGACCAGATCGAGCTGATCGCCTCGGAGAACATCGTCTCGCGCGCCGTGCTGGAGGCGCAGGGCTCGGTGCTGACGAACAAATACGCCGAGGGCTATCCGGGCCGCCGCTACTACGGCGGCTGCGAGCATGTCGACGTGGTCGAGACCCTGGCGATCGAGCGCGCGAAGAAGCTGTTCGACTGCGGCTTCGTGAACGTCCAGCCGCATTCGGGGTCGCAGGCGAACCAGGCGGTGTTCAACGCGCTGCTGCAGCCCGGCGACACCTTCCTCGGCCTGTCGCTGGCCGCGGGCGGGCACCTGACCCACGGCGCGCCGGTCAACCAGTCGGGCAAGTGGTTCAAGGCCGTCTCCTACATGGTCCGGCAGGACGATCAGCGGATCGACTTCGACAACGTCGCGGCGCTGGCCCGCGAGCACAAGCCGAAGCTCATCATCGCCGGCGGCTCGGCCTATCCGCGCATCATCGATTTCGCGCGGTTCCGGGCGATCGCCGACGAGATCGGCGCTTATCTCATGGTCGACATGGCGCATTTCGCGGGTCTGGTCGCCGGCGGCGTCCATCCGAGCCCGCTGCCGCACGCCCATGTCGTCACCACGACGACGCACAAGACGCTCAGGGGCCCGCGCGGCGGCATGGTGCTGACCAACTCCGAGGAGATCGGCAAGAAGATCAATTCGGCGATCTTCCCCGGCATCCAGGGCGGCCCGCTGATGCATGTCATCGCCGCCAAGGCGGTGGCGTTCGGCGAGGCGCTGCGCCCCGAGTTCAAGGCGTACTCGCAGAACGTGGTCGAGAACGCCAGGCTGCTGGCCGCCACGCTGGTCGACCGCGGCCTCGCCATCGTCTCGGGCGGCACGGACACGCATCTCATGCTGGTCGATCTCAGGCCCAAGAAGCTGACCGGCAAGATCGCCGAGCAAAGCCTCGAGCACGCACTCATCACGTGCAACAAGAACGGCATTCCCTTCGACCCCGAGAAGCCGACCGTGACCTCCGGGATCCGCCTCGGCACGCCGGCCGGCACGACGCGCGGCTTCGGCACGGCGGAATGGCGCCAGATCGGTGGGCTGATCGGCGACGTGCTCGACGGACTCGCCACTCATCCGGAGGATAACGGCGCTGTCGAGGCAAAGGTCCGGACCGAGGTAGCGGCGCTCTGCCGCCGGTTTCCGATCTATCCGGGCCTCTGACCGTTCAGCGGGGCACTTCCAGCCGGTCGGCCAGGTCCAGGCTCTGCGGTGCCGCCAGGCCGCCGTAGCGCCGATCGACTGTCTTCAGCAGCGTCAGCGCATCGGCGGATCGACCGCCGGCGAGCAGGTCCTGCACCGCCTTCAGCTGCTCTGACATCTCGCCCGCGACGCGTGCGCGGCAGGCGGCGAGCCGGTCGTGATCGGCGGGCCGGTGCGTGGCGAGCGCGTCCAGCGCGTCATCCAAGGTCGCGGGATCGGCCGGCTCGTGGCCGATCCGCGGTGCGGTTTCGGTGTCGAGGTCGAACACGCACCAGGTTTCCATCGAGTGCCGGCTGCTGCCGTCGGCGGCAAGGTGGAAGTCGTCGTGGGCGCCGGTCATGTAGATGAGCCGCGTCGAGTCCTGAAATCGGCGGAAGAGATCGGCGGGTGGCGGCGGGACCTCGTCGCCGATCGGGTCGCTGCCGGCGTTCAGCAGCGCGCCTCGGAAAACGTCCGGGTAGCCCAGCGCGAGGCGCATCGCAACGCGCGCGCCGCCCGAGAACCCGCCGATGTAAACGTGGTCCGGATCAACCCGATACCGTTTCATGACATTAGCGGCGGCGATCAGCGCCAGCGGCTCCCGGCGGTCGAGGTCGCCGGCCGCGTTTCCGGTATTGGCGGCGCTGACGAAGATCATTCCGTGATGGTCGAGCGCGGGCGCCCAACGGGACGGCAGCTTCGCGTCCTGCCAGGGGGATATGAAGACGAGGAGCGCATAGCCCGCCGGCGGCGCGTCCACGGGCACGCGAAGGACGAATCGCTCGTTCGCCAGATCGATCGTCTGGCCACCGGGTCCTCGGCCGGCGGCCGACGCCTCGCGCAGGACTCGGCGGGCGTCGAGCGGACTCGCCAAGCGTCTGACCAACTCGGCCCGGCTCGACCAGTTCGGATATTGGTCGAAGACGACGCCTTGCTGGTACGTCGCTTCTCCGGCCCCGGCGACGGCCATTGGGGTGAGCAGGGTCATGAGCGTCAGAAGACGGCGCGGCATCGCTCGGATGGCCTCCGACCAGTTCTCGCCGCAAAGCGGTACAGCATGGATGCGCCGGTGTGCAAATCGCCGTCCCGATATGCCGTCGGACGCCCGGGAGCACCCGCGAAAGCATTCCGAGGAAAGCCACCGAAAGGTCTTCACAGACTAGATCTAGGCAGCGACCGGTGTTTGCGTCACACTCCCTCGTCGTATCGGGGCACTAGCCCGGCTGCGCCCGGAGAGGCGCCGGCGTCCGGAGAAGGTTCGAACCCATGCGCTGTCCGTTCTGCGGATTCGAGGATACCCAGGTGAAGGATTCGCGGCCGACCGACGATCGCGCGGCGATCCGGCGGCGCCGGTTCTGCACCAATTGCGCGGCACGCTTCACCACCTTCGAGCGGGTCCAGCTGCGCGAGCTGACGGTGGTCAAGAAGGCGGGCGAGCGCGAGCCCTTCGATCGCGAGAAGCTGGCGCGGTCGATCTATATCTCGATGCGCAAGCGGCCGATCGAGCCGGAGCGTATCGAGCGGGTGATCAACTCGATCGTGCGGCAGCTCGAGAGCACCGGCGAGAGCGACGTGCCGAGCGAGCAGATCGGCGAGCTTGTCATGGAGGCGCTGGCCAATCTCGACCAGGTCGCCTATGTCCGCTTCGCCAGCGTCTACCGCGATTTCCGCGAGGCCAAGGATTTCCGCGAGTTCATCGGAAAGATCCCGACGATCGCCGAGTAAGTAGGCTCTGTATGACAGTGATGGGCGAGGCGCGCTGGATGCGCGCCGCGCTGGGCTTGGCGCGGCGTGGGCTCGGCTTGGTCGCGCCCAATCCCGCGGTCGGGTGCGTCCTGGTGCGCGACGGCGTGGTGGTCGGGCGCGGCTGGACGCAGCCGGGCGGAAGGCCGCACGCCGAGACCGAGGCGCTCGCCCAGGCGGGCGAGGCCGTACGGGGTGCTGTCGCCTACGTCACGCTTGAACCCTGCGCCCATCACGGCAAGACGCCGCCTTGCGCCGAGGCGCTTGTCGCGGCCGGGATCACGAGTTGTATTGCTGCGGTCGAGGATCCGGACCCGCGGGTCTCGGGCCGCGGCTTCGCGCTTCTGCGCCAGGCCGGGATCGACGTGTCGGTCGGCCTGCTGGCCGACGAGGCGCGTGAGCTCAATGCGGGCTTCTTCAAGCGCGTGGTGCACGGACGCCCGCTGGTCACACTCAAGCTCGCGACCTCGCTGGACGGGCGCATCTCGACCCACGGCGGCGAGAGCCACTGGATCACCGGCGAGCCGGCCCGCCGGCTCAGCCATATGCTGCGCCGGCAGCACGACGCGGTGGCGGTCGGCAGCGGCACCGTGCTGGCCGACGATCCGCAGCTTAACGTCAGGCTGGCGGGACTGGAGGCGCCGCCCCCGCTCCGCATCGTGGTCGACGGCAGGCTGCGCACGCCGTTGACGGCAAGGCTGGTCCGAGAGGCCGCGACGACGCCGACGCTGGTGGCGACGCTCGCCGGCACGGATCCGCTGCGGCTCGAAGCGCTACGCGGCTGCGGCGTGGAGGTGGCCGAACTGCCCGCCGACTCCGACGGCGCGCTCGATCTCGGCGCTTTCCTTGATCATCTCGGCGCACGAGGCCTGACGCGACTCCTTGTCGAGGGCGGGGCAACACTGGCCGCATCGCTGCTCAGGCATCGCCTGGTCGACCGCATCGCCTGGTTCCGCAGCCCCGGCATCATCGGCGGGGACGGCAGGGCATCCGTCGAGGCCTTCGGGGTCGAGCGCCTGGCCGAGCAGGTGCGAGGCACGCGTCTCTCCGTGAGGAGGGTTGGCGAGGATGTGCTGGAAACCTGGGCAGCGGCGCCCTAGGTTCTCGGCCATGTTCACCGGCATCGTCACCGATATCGGCCGCATCCGTGCCGTGGAGCCCGGTGGCGACCCGCGTTTCGTCGTCGAGACGGGCTACGCCACCGGCGAGATCGCCCTCGGTGCCTCGATCGCCCATGCCGGGATCTGCCTGACCGTCATCGATAAGGGACCGGGCTGGTACACGGTGCAGGCCTCTGCCGAGACGCTCGGCCTCACCACGGCGAAGTCCTGGCGGCCGGGCACGCTTCTCAACCTGGAGCGGGCGCTCCGGGTGGGCGAAGAGCTGGGCGGGCACATCATGTCCGGCCATGTCGACGGGATCGGCACGATCGTCGCGACGGCACCGGAGAACGACAGCACCCGCTTCACGATCGAGGCGCCAGCGTCGATCGCCCGCTTCATCGCCCCTAAGGGCTCGATCGCGGTCGACGGCGTCTCGCTGACCGTGAACGCCGTCGAGGACGTTCCGGCGGGAGCGCGCTTCGGCGTCAACATCATTCCTCACACCAGGGCGCACACGACCTTCGACCGGCTGGAAGAGGGCGACAGCGTCAATCTCGAGATCGACATGCTGGCACGTTACGTCGCCCGGCTCTCCGGCAGGTACGGGCAATGAGCTTCCACGAACTGGTCTCGCCGATCGAGGACGTGATCGCCGACGCCCGCGACGGGAAGATGTTCATCCTCGTCGACGAGGAGGACCGCGAGAACGAGGGCGACCTCGTCATCCCCGCCGAGAAGGCGACGCCCGAAGTCATCAATTTCATGGCCAAGAACGGCCGGGGGCTGATCTGCCTGGCGCTGACCCGCCAGAGAGTGGAGGAGCTCGACCTGCCGCTGATGCCGCAGCACAACGCGGCGCGGCTGCAGACCGCCTTCACCGTGTCGATCGAGGCGAGGGACGGGGTCACCACCGGGATCTCCGCCGCCGACCGGGCCCGCACCATCGCGGTCGCCATCGATCCGGCCAAGTCCCGCAGCGATCTCGTGACGCCCGGCCACGTTTTCCCGCTGCTCGCGCGCGACGGCGGCGTGCTGGTGCGGACCGGCCATACCGAGGCGGCCGTCGACATCGCGCGGCTGGCCGGGCTCAACCCGTCGGGCGTGATCTGCGAGATCATGAACGACGACGGCACGATGGCGCGCCGCGACGATCTCATCGCCTTCGCCCAGTTCCACGGGCTCAAGATCGGCACGATCGCCGATCTGATCGAATACCGGCGCCGCAACGAGCGGCTCGTCGAATGCATCGCCGAGAGCGAGATCTCCAGCGATTTCGGTGGCGTCTTCCAGGTCAAGGTCTACGTCAACAAGCTTGATGCCACCGAGCACCTCGTGCTGGTGAAAGGCGATGTTGCCGGGGACGCGCCGGTGCCGGTGCGCATGCACGCGCTCAACATCTTCGACGACGCGCTGGGTTGTGCCCGCTTCGGCCGCGGCGGCGAGCTGCAGACGGCCATGGCCATGATCGGCCGCGAGGGCCGCGGCGTCATCGTCATCCTGCGGGAATCGGCGCGGCGCGGCGTCCGCGACCTGGTGCGGCAGCGCGATTCCGGCGAGCCGCCCTCGATGGAGCTGCGCGATTACGGCGTCGGCGCGCAGATCCTGGTCGACCTTGGCGTCCGCCAGATGGTGCTCCTGTCCAACACGCCGCGCACGATCGTCGGCCTCGAAGGCTATGGCCTCACGGTGGTCGACCGGCGGCCGATCGTGGTGACGAGGCCCAGCCTGTGAGCGCGATCCCGCATCTCCTCATCGTCGAGGCGCCCTACTACACGGCAATCGCCGAGGAGCTTCGCGCCGGCGCGGTCGAGGCGCTGGTGGCCGAGGGGGCGACCTACGAGGTCGTCCAGGTGCCGGGCGCCTTCGAGATCCCGGCGGCGATCGCGCATGCCGCCGGCCTCCACGTCCAGTCGGGCTATGCGAGACCGAGGCCCTATGACGGGTTCGTGGCGCTCGGCTGCGTGATCCGCGGCGAGACCACCCATTACGACTATGTCTGCGGCGAGAGCGCTCGCGGGCTGCAGGATCTGGCGCTGCGTCACGGCCTCGCGATCGGCTTCGGCATCCTGACGACGGAAAACGGCGACCAGGCCTGGGCGCGCGCTGCGCGCGACAAGAAGAACAAGGGCGCGGAGGCGGTCCGCGCCGCGCTGGCGATGATCCGGCTGCGCACCCGTTATTCCACGAGCGTTTGATGGCACCCAACCCCCCGCGGCGCACCGATCGGCAGGGCAGCCGTCGGAGCGCCGCCCGGCTTGCCGCCGTGCAGGCGCTCTACCAGGCCGAGATGACCGGCGTCGGCGGCAAGGCGATCGCCCGCGAGTTCGTCCAGCACCGGCTCGGCCGAGAGATCGACGGCGACAAGTACGCTCCGGCGGACGAGGCGCTGTTCCGCGACATCGCCGAGGGGACGCTCGATCACGAGAAGGCGCTCGACGAGACGATCGCGGCGGTGCTGACGCCCGACTGGCCGGTGGAACGGCTCGACTCCGTGCTGCGCGCGATCCTCCGCGCCGCGACCTACGAGCTGGTCACCCACCTCGAAGTGCCGGTGCGCGTCGTGATCGCCGAATACGTCGATCTCGGCCACGCCTTCTTCGAGGGCAAGGAGACCGGGCTGATCAACGGTGTCCTCGAGCGGCTGGGGCGGAACCTGCGCCCAACCGAATGGCCGTGATGGACCCGGCCGCGAACGGCCTGGGCGAGTTCGAGCGGATCGCGCGCTTCCTGGCGCCGCTCACGGCCGGAGCGCCGGGTGCACTTGGGCTGACGGACGATGCGGCGCTGCTGGGCGAGGGCAGAGTCGTGACGGTCGACGCCATCGTCGAAGGCGTCCATTTCCTCCCCGCCGATCCGCCGGACCTTGTCGCGCGCAAGCTGCTGCGTGTGAACCTCTCCGACATTGCGGCGATGGGCGCGGAGCCGGAGTCCTATCTGTTGGCGATGGCGTTGCCGTCGCGCTGCGGCGACCGCTGGATCGAGGGCTTCGCCACCGGACTCGCGGCGGACCAGCCACTCTTTGGCGTGACGCTGATCGGCGGCGATTCGACGGCGACACCCGGGCCGATCACGCTTTCGGTCACCATGATCGGCCGCGCCCGGCCGCCGGGGCCGGTCCTGCGCTCGGGCGCCACCCCTGGCGACATCATCTACGTCTCGGGGACGATCGGCGACGGCGCGCTGGGATTGCTTGCGGCGACGGGCCGGCTGCCGGGCCTGGCGACGGCCGCCGCCTCCTTTCTCGAGGACCGCTACCGCCTGCCGCAGCCGCGCACCGCGCTGGGGCCCGCGCTGGCGGGCGTCGCCACGGCGATGATCGACGTCTCGGACGGTCTCGTGGCCGATCTCAGCCATATCTGCGAGACCTCCGGCGTCGGCGGCGTCATCCGTGCCGACGCGCTCCCCCTCTCCGACGCCGCTTCCGAGGTCCTGGCCGAGGCGCCGTCGCTGATCGAGACGGTGCTCACGGGCGGCGACGACTACGAGCTGCTGTTCACGGCGCCGGCCGCCGCGGGCGACGCGGTCGCGAGACTTGCCGCAGCCGGGCGGACCCCGGTTGCCGCCATCGGGCGGATCGTGCGAGGCGGCGGCGTTGTCGTCGTCGACCGGGACGGCTGCCCATTGCCGCTCGCGCGGATGGGCTATCGGCATGGGTGATCTCCGGCCGTACCGTGGTATGCCTTGCAGTGCGCCGGCGACGTCGAGACGAGCTTGGCGAACGGGAGTCAGCCGCCATAGGGGCGGCCGGATTCGGGGGGAGGGGTTACCATGCGCACGCGAAGTCTCCTGTGCGGCCTCGTTCTGATCCTTGCCGGGCGGGACGCGGGCGCGGTGACGCACCGCCCCGCCACGGTGAACGGTTTCGCGGTTGCGCTCTGGACCTGGACAGATTCGACGGGCCATCCGCGCACCGTCGCCCTGAAGAAGGAGGGGCACGGCAATACCGGGCATGGCGGCTTCGCCGTGCAAATGACCTATCAGGCCCAGATCGGCGGGATCTGGCAGACGATCACGGTGAATGCCGAGACGCCGGGTGCCGTCGACCCGAACAAGGATGGCGGCTTCGGCTACTTCGTCTCCCATGAGCGTTACCGCCAGTTCAAGGACGGGACCGTCGACACGATCGCAAGCCATGTCTTCGGCACGGACGATTCGCCGCTCGGGCGAGGCTTCGCGGCCACCGCCGCACTCGTTCCGATGCCGGCGGGGAGCGGCGCCGAGAGCATCACGATCCAGTACGGGCACTACGGCACGCATGTGCCGCATCCCGTCGATCCGAACACCGGGCTTGACGCGAAGCCGCTGCCGCTCAACCCGGCCGCCTACAGCTATTATCCGATGCCGGTGACCACGACCTGGGTGTTTCAGGACGGGCGCGATTATCCGCGGATCAACGTCGCAGTCGACCTCTCCCAGGTCGTGCCGCCGGGCGGAAGCACACCCGTGGCGGATC
>DATGFU010000200.1:0-11028 GCA_035308865.1 Allostellaceae bacterium
GTGGTGATGCGCGCCGACAACCGCGGCGAGGGCGGCATCCTGGCGCTGACGGCGCTGGCGTTGCGCACGGCGTCGGGCCGTACCGCCTGGCTGGTGCTGTCGGCCGGGCTGCTCGGGGCCGCCCTCTTCTACGGCGACGGCATCATCACCCCGGCGATCTCGGTGCTGAGCGCCGTCGAGGGGTTGAAGGTGGCGACGCCGCTGTTCGAGCCCTACGTCATCCCGATCACCGTGGTGCTGATCGCGGTGCTGTTCTTCGCGCAGAGCCGCGGCACCGAGCGCGTCGGGGCGCTCTTCGGCCCGGTCATGATGCTGTGGTTCGCGACGATCGGGCTGATCGGCGCCATCGCGATCGCACGCGATCCCGCCATCCTGGTCGCGCTGAGCCCGGTCTGGGGCATCCAGCTGATCGGCGCCAATCCCGTCGGGGGATTCGTGCTGCTGGGCTCGGTGGTGCTGGCGGTGACCGGCGCCGAGGCGCTCTACGCCGATATGGGGCATTTCGGCGCGCTGCCGATCCGGCGGGCCTGGCTCGGCCTCGTCTTCCCGGCGCTGCTGCTCAACTATTTCGGCCAGGGCGCGCAGGTGCTGGCGAACCCGAGCGCGATCGACAATCCGTTCTTCCGGCTGGCGCCGGGCTGGAGCCTGATCCCCTTGGTCGTCCTATCCTCGATCGCCACCATCATCGCCTCGCAGGCGGTGATCTCGGGCGCCTTCTCGATGACCAGCCAGGCGATCCAGCTGGGCTACCTGCCGCGGCTCCTGGTCCGCCACACCTCGGAGCAGGAGATGGGGCAGGTCTACGTGCCCCGCGTGAACCTGCTGCTCTTCCTCGCCGTGCTGGCGACGGTCGTGACCTTCCGCTCCTCCGATGCCTTGGGCGCCGCCTACGGCATCGCGGTGACCGGCACGATGTCGATCACCACCGGCCTCGCCTTCCGCTATCTCAGGGTCGGGCTGCGCTGGCCGGTCTGGCTGCTGGGCGGGCTGTTCCTGCTCTTCGGGGTGGTCGATCTCTCGTTCTTCGGCGCCAACATGCTGAAGCTCGTCGAGGGCGGCTGGTTCCCGCTGGCGGTGGCGGCGATCGTCTATCTGGTGATGCGGACCTGGATCGCGGGCCGACAACAGCTCACCGGGCAGAAGCTCAAGGAATCTCTGCCGCTCAATCTCTTCCTCGAATATCTCCGGCCGGACCATCCGCAGCGCGTGCCCGGCACCGCGGTCTACCTGGTCCGCGACATCGGCCAGGTGCCGTCCACCATGCTGCACAACATGAAGCACAATCACGTGCTGCATGAGCGGAACGTGCTGCTGCGGGTGGTGACCGAAGACTTCCCACGGGTCCCCGAGGCGGATCGGCTGGAGGTCACCTCGCTGCCGCACGACTTCCACACCGTGACGGTGCGCTACGGCTTCATGGATGACGCCGACATCCCGCGGGCGCTGGCGTCGTGCCGCAGCTGCGGCCTGCTGCTCAACCTGATGGAGACCTCGTTCTTCGTCGGCCGGGAGAAGCTTGTGGTGCGCCGCCACGGCAAGCGGCGGCCGCTGTCGAGCCGGCTCTTCGCCTTCCTCTCCAGCCTCGCCCTCGACGCGACCGAGTTCTTCCGGATCCCGCCGAACCGCGTCGTCGAGCTGGGCGCGCAGGTGGAATTGTAGGGATGTGACTCCAACGGTTGTTGCCTGTTCGGCATAGCCGGGGGGCCGGGACTGCGAGGGCCCCCTCCCCCTGACCCCCTCCCGCAAGGGGAGGGGGAGAATTACTGCGGTAGAGTTCCCCCTCCCCTTGCGGGAGGGGGTCAGGGGGAGGGGCCGCACGGACCCATCCGAGCTTGCTCCGGTATCTGTGGGGGCGAACCCGGGCATGACGATCGATGAGCCGAAGGCATCGTCCGTCAGCATCAGAACACCAGGGATGCCGACGCGGGGCCTTGTCAGGCCGGCCCCGCGATGCAGGATTGCAGCCGATGGCCCAGACCGAGTTCCACCGCATCCGCCGCCTGCCGCCCTATGTCTTCGCCGAGGTCAACCGGCTGAAGGCGGCGGCGCGTGCGGCGGGCCGCGACGTGATCGATTTCGGCATGGGCAATCCCGACATGGCGAGCCCGCCGCATGTCGTGCAGAAGCTGGTCGAGACGGTGCAGGACCCGCGCACCCACCGCTATTCCGAAAGCCGCGGCATTCCGGGCCTGCGCAGGGCGATCGCCGGGTACTACGCGCGGCGTTTCGGGGTCGAGCTCGATCCCGAGACTGAGGTGGTGGTGACGCTGGGCTCGAAGGAGGGCCTCGCCAACCTCGCCCAGGCGATCTCCAGCCCCGGCGACATCGTGCTGGCGCCCAATCCCAGCTACCCGATCCACGCCTTCGGCTTCATCATCGCCGGCGCCTCGGTGCGCAGCATCCCGCCGACCGCGCCGGAGGATTTCGTCGCGGCGCTGGAGCGCGCCTACCGGCACAGCATCCCGGCGCCGATCGCGCTGATCGTGAACTACCCGTCGAACCCGACGGCCGAGGTGCGCGATCTCGATTTCTACGGCGAGATCGTCGAATTCGCGAAATCGCACGACCTCTACGTCATGTCGGATCTGGCCTACGCCGAGATCTATTTCGGCAACATGGCGCCGCCGTCACTCTTGCAGGTGCCGGGCGCGCGCGACGTCTCGGTCGAGTTCGGCAGCCTCAGCAAGACCTACTCCATGCCGGGCTGGCGCATCGGCTACGCGGTCGGCTCGAAGAAGCTGCTGGCCGCGCTGGCGCGGGTGAAGTCGTATCTCGACTACGGCGCCTTCACGCCGATCCAGGTGGCGGCGATCGCCGCGCTCAACGGGCCGCAGGACTGCGTCGACCAGTACCGCGCCACCTACAAGCGCCGCCGCGACGTGCTGATCGAGGGCCTGCACGCCGCCGGCTGGCCGGTCCCCTCGCCCGAGGCCTCGATGTTCGCCTGGGCGCCGATCCCGGAGCGCTACCGGGCGCTCGGCAGTCTGGAGTTCTCGAAGCTGCTGCTCGAGAAGGCGAACGTGGCGGTCGCGCCCGGCATCGGCTTCGGCGAATACGGCGACGGGCACGTGCGGCTGGGGCTGGTCGAGAACACGGACCGTATCCGCCAGGCGGTGCGGGGGATCAAGGCGATGCTGCAGGCGGATGGGTGATATGGGGAGGCGCCGATTACGGATGAGCCAAGCAATCGCGGCAAGGGGCATTAGGCAGCAAACTAACCCAGTACCGAAAAGTGACTTCGCTTGAAGCGGCCTTCCGGCTCGCCGACCTTTGGACAGGCCACGTCGCGGCCTAGGCGGCGAGGCGGCCGGTGGCTACTTCACTCCCGCCACCGCGCGGAATTTCTGCACGATCTTCTGGCTCGGCGTCGTGCCCAGCTCGGCATAGGCAATGTTCGAGGTTTCCGCGGTGAAGACGCCGTGGGCGGCGGTGGTCGACGGCTGCTTGCCCTCGGCGGTCAGCATCGTCTTCGCCTCGTAGGTGATCGTTCCCGCACCCGATTGCATCTGCATGAACCGGCCGCCGCTCACGCCCACCATGTTGAACTGGAGGGCCAGGACCGGCGCCAGCGCCGCCGGGCCGACCGGCGTCTTGGTCTTGGTGAATTTGAGCGAGCGGAGGAGCTGCGGCCCGCTGGTCACGCGCTTTCCCCCTCTTTCCGAGAACGTGAAGATCGCGCCGTCGATGGCACCGCTCTGGTCGTTCGGATCGGTGGTGAGCTCGTACCGGATTTTGAACCCCGCCGGAATGCGGTCGCTCGGGCCGCCGAAGGTCGGGTTGTGGCCCATGACGTCGCGGCTGAGCACCGCCAGGAGGTCGCCCTTGTCCGCCAGCCCGATCGTCTCGTGCAGATGCGCGCGGAACTCCTTGGATGGCCAGTTCTCGATCGACCAGCCGATCATGAAGACCGGCGATTCCTTCGGCGTGAAGCCGGTCACGTATTGCTGCCAGACGCAATTCGCGTTGGCCGGCGAATAGGCGTTCAACTGCAGGCCCATGCCGGAGGGTGCAACGACGTCCTCCGTTACCTCCATGGTGACCGCGAGCCCCAGGATCGGTTGGCCGCCGCCATAGATGAAGTAGTTGTGGTTGGATGCAGCCCCATTTCCGGGCGGCGGCGCCCGCGTCGCCTTGTCGGGGTAGAGCAGATCGGGGCTGGTCGCGGATTGGCCGGGTGGGTTGGTGGCCGGAGTCGCGGCGCCGAAGGCCAGTACCGGCAGGAGGGAGCTGCCGGCGGCGAGTCCAGCACCCTCGATGAACTCCCGGCGCCCAAGCATTTGTGACCTCACTATTCTTTACGCCGTCAGCGAAGGCGGATTTCATCCTGCGTCGCGGCCCTCAAATCAATTTCCTCAGCCGCAAGGTGAAATTGAGCAGGGTCATCGCGAAAGACACGCCCGTGAGGATGGTTGTGACGATCGTGCTCGTCGTGGCGCCGCGGCTGACCGACATGCCTATGCCGGCGCCGAACGCAAGGCCGACCACGACAGCGCAGATGCCAAGGATGGCCAGCAGTCTCTTCTCGGATGACCTGGAGGTGATTGCAGGTTCTGCTGCTTGATCGCCCGACATCTTGCCTCCTCAAGTTCGATCTGCGTCTCGAATAATGGGCACGGGCAATAATTTGCCGAAAGTCATACCACGGGTTACGATACCACTCCACTCACATTGAAACCCCCGCTCAGCCGCCGGGATCGTGGCCGATCCTCAGCACGGTGCCGTCCGGGCGCGCGATCTCGAGGATCGTCTCCGGCCGCACCAAGCGCCGCCCGTGATCGGCAAGCCCGGTTTCCACCCTCGCCTTGAACGCTTTGAGCGCTTCGTCGAGGGCCTTGGACCGCTCCTCGAGGAGAAGAAGCGTCCGCAGGCCTGAGACGATCCGTTCGTAGGGCTCATGATCCCGCCGGGCGCGACGCTCCGGCCGGGGCGAGGATCGCTTCGGCGGTCGCAACGGCACCATCGAGAGATGCCAGAATCCTCGTCGCCGCCGCTTCGATAATTTTAAGCAAAGCCTCGATTTCCTCCCGATACGCCTCGATATCGTCGTCGCCGACTCGTCGCCGGACGAACTCCGCTGTCGACACGCCCGCCCGTCGCGCGCATGCATCGAGTGCGCTCTTTTCCTCGGGGGTCATCTGCACCACCAGCCGTGCCGTCGCCGCCATTGCCTGTCGATGGATATTTCGGCGATGCATCAGCTGTCGGTCAACCTCCCCTCACAAATACCCGAACTGCCGCATCACGTCCCCGTGGTCGCGTTCGATCCGCGCGGCCTGTGCGGGCGTCAGCGCCTCGCGCCATCCGCCGGCCCGGCCGGTGCGGAAGAAGGCGTCGGCGCCGGCCGGGCGCTCGGCGAAGCCGCTGGCCTGCTCCTGCGCCTGCAGCACCGTGAAGCGGCTGTGGGCGACGGCGCGCTCGAGCCGTTCCGCCACGGGCTCGCCGCCGAGGAAGCGGAGCATGCCGCTGAAGGCTGCGACCGGGTCGGCCAGCATGTCCTCGTAGCGGATGACGTGGAGGCGTTTGTTGGGGCGCTCGGTCCAGCTGCGGACGTGGATCGACCAGCTCGACATCAGCTCGTGGACCTTCTCGCCGTCGCCGCCGCCGGAGGCGCCCTCATTCGCCATGAACTCGATCACCCAGTCGATCGGCCGCGCGAGATGGCGGGCGTAGGAGACCGCCACGTCGCGCGGGTCGCGGAGCAGGTAGATCGCCTGGCCGGTCACCGCCGGCGTCAGCAGCGGCACCCCACGCAGGAGGCGCAGCGCGTTGTGCGTCTTGACGAAGACCGGGCCCGGCGAGAGCAGCGTCAGGTCGTGGTGCACGAACGGTCGCATCCGCTGCACGTCGTCGATCGAATATGCCGCCGCCGGCCGCGGGTCGTGGCGGCGGTAGAGCGAGGCGCCGCTCTCGCCGGTCGTGTAGTCCGTCAGCGCGCCGATGTCGTAGGGCTCGGCCGCGTTCGACAGGTAATTGGCGAGGAACGCCCGGATCCAGGTATTGCCGGATTTCGGGTAGGAGGCGAGCCAGACCAGGGCACCCATGATGCGGCCGCTAAGCGGGATGACGTTGGCGGAGCCACACAAAGCGGCGGTCATTGCGAGCCGGAGGCGAAGCAATCCAGGGCCGGGGTCGCGAACCCCTGGATTGCTTCGCTCCGCTCGCAATGACGATTAGCGGTATCACAGCTAATGAGACCGTACTCAGCGCGCCACCGGGTGTTCCCGGATGGTCAGGACCGGCTTGCCCATCGGCTGGCCGGCCTCGTTCCAGGCGGCAAGGCCGCCGCGGTACCAGTAGACGTTGCGGTAGCCGAGCTGGATCGCCCGCAGCGCCGCGTTGTAGCCGGCCCAGCAGGTGACGCGGGAGCAGAAGAACACCAGCGGTTTCGTGTGGTCCTTCTTGGTCATGTGGTCGAGCACCTGGCCCAGCCGCGTTGTCGCCTCGTCCGGCGTCGTCGCGGCAAGGCCGGCGAAGGGCATCCACACCGCGCCCTGGATCGTCTGATGCTCCAGGACGCTGGGGATGGCGTCGACGACCACCGGCATGCCGTGCGCGCGGAGATCGACCAGCGCCTCCGTCAGGATGACCTTGCCGGAGGGGATCGAGGTGGGGGTGGCGCCGTGATCGGTCGCGCTGATCTGGGTGGTGGGCGCCACGCCATAGTCCCGCATCTCCTTGGCGTCGCTGGTCTTCGGGGTTGAGGCGGTCGTCGGCGGCGGGGTCGTCGATGTGGTCGGTGCCGTGGTCGTCGGTGCCGTGGTCGTCGGGGCCGGCGTGGGATGGGCGGGCGGTGTTGCGGCGGCGGTCTGCACTGGCACGCCGGATGTGGTCGTCGCCGGCGTGGTCGTTATCTGGCGGGCGGCCATGGCCTGTGTCGCCGTGGCCGGGTTCGCCCGCACCTTGGCGAGGCTCGCGAACTTCCCGTTCGGATAGGTGTCGAGATAGGCCTGGTAGTCGGCGGGGTTGGTGCTCTTCGCGATCGACTTCCAGAAGACGATCTCGGGATCGTCCGCGGCCGGGGCTGCCGCGGTCACGGCCTGGCCAGGGGAAGCAGCGGCCGGCCCGGTCGCGAAGTAGAACTCGCCGTCGATCGGCGAGTTGGCGACCCAGGGCTGCTGGCTGTCGCCGGTGTCCTTCTTCACCTTGACGCCGATCTGGTTGAACGCCGCGAGCACGTCGAGGTTGGGCATGCCGAGCGTCGACATGATGGCCGTGGCGAAGGGGCTGTGCTCGCCGCCGCCGTCCGAGGCGACGTTGCCGGGCTGGGTGGCGTAGGAGATGATCGTGCCCTCCGGCGCCTTCATCTGCGCCAGGCCGGAGGCGATCGCCCGCGTGCCGGTGCCGCCGAACGGATTGTTCCGGCAGGCGTCGAGGATGACGATGTTGAGCTTGGCATTCGCCTCCTCCATCTGGCGCAGCACCAGGTTGGCGTCGACCAGCTCGAAGTCGATGTCGGCCTCCTTGGTCGGGTTGGCGTCGACCGGCACCAGGTAGTTCTCGCCGTGCACCTGCAGCCCGTGGCCGGCATAGTAGAAGAGGCCGACGCCGCCGCTCTTCAGCGCCTCGCCGAAACTGCGGATGGCCTTCTCCAGCGCGGGCTTGTCGAGATCGGTCTCGGCGCCGTCGCCGACCAAGGTGAAGCCGAGCCCCTTCAGCGTGGCGGCCACGCCGCGCGCGTCGTTCGCGGGATTGGTCAGCGCCGGCACGTTGCGGTAGGCGGAGTTGCCGATCACCAGCGCGATCCGCGAGCTGTCGGGCGCGTCCGCCGCTATCGCCGGCCCGCCCAGCATTGCCGCGGCTGCGATCGCCCAGAACGCCTGCCTCATCGCCCTTGCCCCTCGACAAAGCGCCCGCCCGGGTGAGCTATACCGGGCCGCCCGACCGCGCAAGCCCGCTCAGCCGATCAGCTTCCCCAGCGCCCGCGCCATCTCGTCGGGGTCGTCCTCGTGGGTGAACGTCCTGACGAATTGCCCGTCCGGCCCCATGAGGTAGATGAAGGAGCTGTGGTCCATGTCGTAGCCGCCGTCCGGCGTCGGGTGCTTCGCGACATAGACGCGGTATTCGTGCTCGACCCTACGCAGCTCTTCCGGCGTGCCGGTGAGGCCCACGAAGGACGGCCCGAAAGCAGCAACGTAGTCCTTCATCACCGGCGGCGTGTCGCGCTCGGGATCGACGGTGACGAAGACCGGCACCACCTTCCTGGCGGCACCACCCAGCCGGTCGAGCGCCACCGCGACGTCGTTGAGCGCGGTCGGGCAGGCGTCGGGGCAATGCGTGTAGCCGAAATAGACCAGCATCCACCGGCCCTTGTAGGTGCCGTCCGTGACGCTCTCGCCGGATCCGTCGACGAGCTTGAACGGCCCGCCGAACTGGGCCACGGGCGCGGTCCCGGCGGCCGTGAACTGCTGATAGGCGACGACGCCGAGCAGCACCGCCAGCAGCGCCGCCAGGCCGGCGACGGCGACGGTCACCAGGCGGGACATTAGAGCGCCCGCCCGGGCAAAGCCCCTCTCCGCCCTTCAGGGGGGAGAGGGAGGGACCCGTCGCACAGCGACGGGAGGGTGAGGTGGGTCTCGCCGCGCCTCGCATCTCTCCCCACCTCACCCCGACCCTCTCCCCCCCAAAGGGGCGGAGAGGGAGATGATATGCGGCCCATCGATTTGTATCCGACCTACTGGATCACCGCCCGGATGCGGCGGACGCCGGCGGAGGAGGATTGCTCCTTCTGGATCTTGAAGTGCCCGATCTCCTCGGTGTTGGCGACGTGCGGGCCGCCGCACAGCTCCATCGAGCGCTTGCCGATCTGGTAGACCGACACCTGCCCGCCATACTTGTCGGTGAAGAGGCCGATGGCGCCCTTGGCCTGCGCGTCGGGCAGCGCCATGACCTCCGAGGTCACCGGGATGTGCTCGTCGATTGCGTCCTGCACCCAGCGCTCGACCTTGTCGATCTCGTCCTTGGTCATCGGCTTCGGATGCGAGAAGTCGAAGCGCAGGCGCTCCTGGGTGATGTTGGAGCCCTTCTGGAAGACATGCGGCCCCAACACGTCGCGCAGCGCCGCGTGGAGCAGGTGCGTGGCCGTGTGGTAGCGGACGGATTCCGCGCTGAGATCCGCGAGGCCGCTCTTCGCCGCCTCGGTGCGCGAGGCCTCGCGGTGCTCGGCGAAGCGCCGCTCGTAGCCTTCCATGTCGACCTGGAAGCCCTGCTCGGCCGCGAGTTCACGGGTGAACTCGATCGGGAACCCGTAGGTGTCGTAGAGCTTGAACGCGGCTTCGCCGCTCAGCACCGTGGCGCCGGCCGATTTCAGCTCCTCGACCTCCTTGGCCAGCTGGCGCATGCCGGTCTTCAACGTCTGCTCGAAGCGCTTGCGCTCCAGCGTCAGCTCGCGCTCGATCCGCGCCGCGTTCTCGCGCAGCTCGGGATAGGCGTGCTCGAACATGCCGATGACGATGCGGTGCGTGTCGGTCCAGTTCGCGGGCTCGATGCCGAGCGGATCGCAGAAGCGGATGGCGCGCCGGATCAGCCGCCGCAGCACGTAGCCGGCGCCGGTATTGGACGGCGCCGTGCCGCGCGGGTCGCCGATCACGAAGACCGCCGTGCGCAGATGGTCGGAGATGACGCGCAGCGCCTTCAGCCGCTCCGGCACCGCCCGGATCTCGTCCTCGGTGAACTTGGAGTGGCCGATCAGCGTCTCGACGATCGGCCGGAAGGCCGAGGTTTCGTAGGCGGACTCCGCACCGTTCAGGACAGCGAGCGTGCGCTCGAGGCCCATGCCGGTGTCGACGTTGCGCTTCGGCAGGTCGAGGATCTGGCCGTTGACCCTGGTGTAGGTCATGAAGACGTTGTTCCAGATCTCGACCCAGCGGCCGCAGGGGCAGCCGGGCTTGCAGTCGCCGGCGCGCTCGCAGGCGACGCCGTCCCTGGTGTCCCAGAAGATCTCGGTGTCGGGGCCGCAGGGACCCTCCTCGCCGGTCGCCCACCAATTGTCCGCGATGCCGAGGAAGGCGATGCGCTCGTCGGGCACGCCGATACGCCGCCAGGCGGCATACGAGACCTCGTCGCGCTCGACGCCGTTGCCGCCGCCGAAGCAGGAGACGCCGATCCGCTCGGGCGGCAGCGCCAGCCACTCGGCGCCGGTCAGGAACTCCCAGCTCCAGGCGATCGACTCGTCCTTGAAGTAGTCGCCGAGCGACCAGTTGCCGAGCATCTCGAAGAAGGTGTTGTGCGTGGTGTCGCCGACCTCCTCGATGTCGTTGGTACGGATGCACTTTTGCGCATCCGCAAGGCGCGCGCCGGCGGGATGCGGCCGCCCCATGAGGTAGGGCACGAGCGGGTGCATGCCCGCCGTGGTGAACAGCACGGAGGGATCGTTCTCGGGAATCACCGAGGCGCTCGGAATGATGGCGTGGCCGCGCTCGCTGAAGAACTTCAGGAAGAGCGACCGCAGCCGGTCGCCATCGATGCGGATCTGGCGCGGCGCCGCTCCGGTATCCAACGCAGTCGTCCTTTCGATCGTCCGAAACCCGCACGAAAATTGGGGATCGGGCGCGATTCTGTCAAACGCTTCCTGGCCATGCCAGGAGGCGCGCCGTCGCAGCGGCCAACCTCCCTCTCCCGCGGAGCGGGGTGGCGCCGCGGCTATGGCATGCACATATCTCGACATGCCCGGGTCGATGGCGCGGTGGCGACGACGGAGCGGCGGCACGACCCCCACCCAACCCTCCCCCGCAAGCGGGAGAGGGCTTCCAGCCTCCCTCTCCCGCGGAGCGGGGGAGGGTCGGGGCGGGGGTGCTTAACGCCTGGCGCGCTGGCTCGAGGCGGTCCGGCGCGGCGCGGCCTGACTTTTTCGATACCGTGACTGCGGCGATACCCCCACCCAACCCTCCCCCGCAAGCGCACGGCTGTCCGGGGAAAGTATTGCCGCCACGAGAACGAGTCTCGGGCGAGGCTTGTGCGTCTTTTGATGTCGTCATGCGCGGGCTTGACCCGCGTATCCACGTCGTTCCGTGTCGCGGAGCCACGTGGATG
>DATGFU010000201.1:0-9382 GCA_035308865.1 Allostellaceae bacterium
GTCGTAGTGCTCGCGCCAGTACTCGGCAGTCTGATGATCGATCTTGCCAGTCTGCTTGTCGAAGATCGGTTGCGGGTAACCGTCCGCACCGACCGGCGAATAGACCGCCTGCCAGATGTCGAACTGCTCGCCCGAGCGGCCGTGATCGCCCAGCGCCAGCTCGTAGTAGTTCATGTCGCGCTGGGTCGCGGTGATCTCGCCGAGATAGTTGCGGAAGCCCGGGCGCTCGACCGTGCGGTGGGCCCCTTGCAGGATGTACTCGTTCGCGTCGTCGTAGAGGTTGACCACGGTGTACTGGCGGAAGTCGATCGGGTCGGGGCAGGCGGCGAAGGTGCCGTTGTAGTCGTCGGGATAGAAGACCTGGGTCGCCAGCGCCTCCCAGCCGCCGGTCGAGCCGCCATAGGTGAAGCGCGCCCAACCCTGGCCGATGCCGCGGAACTTCTTCTCGATATAGGGGATGAGCTCGTGGTTGATGGCGTCGCCGTAGGGGCCGAGATTGGCCGAGTTCACGGCGTAGCTGTCGTCGTAATACGGGTTCGCGTGCTCGATCTCGATGACGATGAAGCGCGGCAGGCCGGGCCCGATCCAGGTCTCGTAGGATTTGTGATCCTCGTCCTGCATGATCCGGTTGTAGCCGGGGATGTGGAAGCGCTCGGAGAAATCAGGCTTCAGGTTCGGATCGGGCGGCTCGGGCCGGAACTCGGAGATGTCGTCCGGGAAGTGCCCGTGGAACACCATCAGCGGGTAATGCGCGTTCGGGTGGGAATCGAAGCCGAAGGGCAGCAGCACGTGCGCGCCGATCTCGACCGGCCGCCCCCAGAACTTGCTGAGGAGCTCGCTCCTGATCATCACGTGGCGGACGTAGTCGGTGTCCTTCTTCGGCGGGATCGGCGGCATCACCTGATCGAGGGTCAGCGCCACCGTCTGAGGCTGCGCCGGGTCGAGATGCATCTTCACCGGCTTGGAATAGAGGTTGCCGGGAGTCTTGAACCATTGCTGGCCCTCGCCGCGGTCCGGATGCAGCTTGACCACCGTTCCGTCCGAGCGGTGGAACGTCTCGTAGCGATTGAAGACGCCCTGCACGAAGTAATCGCCCGGCTGCAGTTTTGTCAGGCTCTGGATCGGCCAGCCGAAGGCGCCGGCATCGACGACGGCCGGCGTGTCCGGCTTCAGCCCGTCGACGTTCACGCCGAAGACGATCTGGGTCTTCAAATCGTGGTTGATCTGGTTCCGCGGCTCGTCCGACCCGTCGGTCGACAGCAGCAGCAGCATCCGGCCGTCGGCCGGGGCCGGTTGCTGCGCCTTCGGCAGGGTGAGGGTGAAGGTCAGGCCGTTCGCCGTCGGCTTGGTGTCGGCCTGGGCCGACATCGCGATTGCCGCGGCGGCCATGACGGCCGCCGCTCCCCAACGAATGTTCATGCTTGTTCTCCCGCAAGTCTCTTGCGGGAACCGTAGCCCCCGCCGGCCGTCGAGGAAAGCGCCACCGGCTACCGCGGAGCTGCGACCTCGGGCCACCGTTCCGCAGGCGGCGCTCCCCGCGTAGGATCGGCGAAGCATCCCAGCCCGGAACCCCGACATGACCGTCAAGGCGCTCTTCTTCGACGTGTTCGGAACGCTGGTCGACTGGCGCAGCGGCGTGGCGCGCGAGGCCGAGGCCCATCTCGCGCCGCGGGGCTACGCCCTCGACTGGCTCGCCTTTGCGGATGCGTGGCGCGCCGAGTACGAGCCGTCGATGGCCGAGGTCCGCTCCGGCAGCAAGCCCTTCGCCAAGCTCGACATTCTGCATCGCCGCTCGCTCGATCGCATCCTCCCCCGCTTCGGCGTTGGCGAGGTGCCGGAGGATGTCCTGCAGAGCCTCAACCTCGCCTGGCATCGGCTCGATGTCTGGCCGGACGTTCCGGAGGGCTTCGACCGCCTGGCGCGGAGGTTCCTGCTGGCGCCGGTCTCGAACGGCAACATCTCGCTGATGGTCGATCTCGCGCGCCGCAACCGGCTGCACTACGACGCGATCCTCGGCGCCGAGATCGCCGGCGACTACAAGCCGAAGCCGCGGGTCTACCTGGCCGCGGCGGAGGCGTTCGATCTGGCGCCGGGCGAGTGCATGATGGTCTTCGCCGCCTCGCACTATCCGGCCGACGGCGCCGCCGGCGTCGGCATGTGCTGCGGCAGCGTCGCGCGGCCGGATGAGTTCGGCCCCGGCAAGGCGGCATCGGTCCCCTCCGGGCCGGTCGACGTCGCAGCCAGGGACCTGATCGAACTGGCGGAGAAGCTGGGCGCCTGAGCTGGTTTGCTTTTGATGCCCCACAGATCACGACCGTCATTGCGAGCCAAAGGCGAAGCAATCCAGAGGTCCGAGCCTCGATCCCCTGGATTGCTTCGCTCCGCTCGCAATGACGGTGAGGTGCGGACCGAACGCCGAACCGTTGCTTAGGGCGGGCGTTCAGCGGAGACGGTGCCGGCCGACGGGCTCGCCGTCGATCACGTAGAGCAGGGCGCCCTCGCGCAGGAAACCGGTCTTTGCGATCGGCGCGACGGGGCTCGGGCTGGCCGGCGGCCCGTCCGGGAGGTGCATCGGAAAGACTTCGAAGAACAGTCCCAGAAACCACCGCCAAGCCCCACGCGGCGTCAGGCGGCGGCGCCTTGCCCGCCGGTGCACCCGACCGCCGCAATCGGCCACGAGAGTCAGTCTCGGCGGTGTGCCCGACATGCGGCGGATCCTACCGCCGGTCTGCGCCGACCGCAATGCGACCCGGCGGCCGGGTCCGTGCCCCGACGCTTCGAATCGCCCGACCTATTACAATATGTAGATTATTCTATATTTATATACAAATCACCGTCATTGCGAGCCGCAGGCGAAGCAATCCAGGGGTTCGAGACCGTGGCCCTGGATTGCTTCGCTGCGCTCGCAATGACGCCCCAAATATGATGGGTTCAACCGGACCCTGCTTGGACCTCTCCGCGTGATCCCGTTCTCCGTTCTCGACCTCGCGCCGATCGCCGAGGGCAGCGATGCCGGCCAGGCGCTCCGCAACTCGCTCGACCTCGCGCGCCATGCCGAGCGACTCGGCTATCGCCGCTTCTGGCTGGCCGAGCACCACAGCATCGGCGGCGTGGCGAGCGCCGCGACCTCGGTGGCGATCGGCTTCGTCGCCGGCGGCACCTCGACCATCCGCGTGGGATCCGGCGGGGTGATGCTGCCGAACCACGCGCCGCTGGTCATCGCCGAGCAGTTCGGCACGCTCGAGGCGCTCTATCCCGGCCGGATCGATCTGGGGCTCGGCCGCGCGCCGGGCACTGACCAGGCGACCATGCGGGCGCTGCGCCGCACGCTGGCCGGCGGCGGCGAGGACGCCTTTCCCCGCGACGTGATCGAGCTGATGACCTATTTCCAGGCGCCCCAGCCCGGCCAGATGGTGCACGCCGTGCCGGGCGAGGGGCTCGACGTGCCGGTCTGGATCCTGGGATCGAGCCTCTACGGCGCGCATCTCGCCGCCGCCCTGGGCCTGCCCTACGCCTTCGCCTCGCATTTCGCGCCGGAGCTCCTGATGCCGGCGATCGAAGCCTACCGCACCCGGTTCCGGCCCTCTGAGCGGCTCGCGAAGCCCTATCTCATGCTGGGCTTCAACGTCTTCGCGGCCGACACCGACGAGGAAGGGGCGCTGCTCTTCACCTCGCTGCAGCGCGCCTTCCTCAACCTCCGCAGCGGCAAGCCCGGCAAGCTGCCGCCGCCCGATCCCGATCTGGCCGCCGGGCTCTCGCCCTTCGAGCGCGCCATGCTGGAGCGGACGCTCTCCTGCGCGGCGGTGGGATCGCCGGCGACCGTGAAGCGAGGAATCGACGCCTTCATCCGCGGCACCGGCGCCGACGAGCTGATGATCACGGCGCAGATCTTCGACCACCAGGCGCGGCTGCGGTCCTTCGAGATCGCCGCCGCCATCCGCGACGAGCTGGCGGAAGCGTGATCCGCATCCTGGTCGACGCCGATGCCTGCCCGGTCAAGGCGGAGATCTACAAGGTAGCGGCCCGCACCGGCGCGCGCGCCGTGATCGTCGCCAACGATTTCATCGCCATCCCGCGCGAGGACTGGGTCGAGCGCGTGCTGGTGAGCGGCGGGTTCGACGCCGCCGACGACTGGATCGCGGAGGCGGCGAGGCCCGGCGACGTGGTGGTCACGGCCGATACGCCGCTCGCCGCGCGCTGCGTCAAGGCGGGCGCGGCGGTGATCACGCCCGCCGGCCGCATCCTCGACGACGCCTCGGTCGGCATGGCGCTGGCGACCCGCAACCTGATGGCCGATTTGCGCGCGACGGGCGAGGTGACGGGCGGGCCGAAACCGTTCTCGGCCCGGGATCGGTCGAAGTTCCTGGAGGCGTTGGATCGGGAGATCGTTAAGCTCAGGCGGGCGGGGGCGGGGTGAAGCGGGGTCAGCTCTTCTGGATCAGGTCGACGATTTCGAGCGGCCGGACCGAGGGCCATAGTTTGCTGCCTGAACCTAACCCTCGGAGACGGCAACATGATCCTTAAGTCTCACTCCTCCCCCCTAGAACTATGTGGCTAGATTCGGCCCTTTCCCGTAATGCAGACGCCAGTTCGCTAAAGTTTATGGCTATTTCGGCACTAAAAATGTTTCCTTCAATGTGCGATACGATAAGGCCCTCGTACGGTACGGGACGGCGTGCAGCCTCTTCCATCTTTTCCTTCATTGATTCAGTCATGATGCCAAGCCTATTAGTCCTCGACGCAAAAAATAACGCGGATTTAGTTTTGGATCAAAGTAATGCTTTCTCTTAATCCAAATAAATCCATCATTTTTTGAAATAACAGCGACGTCTATAGGACCGCTTACGCTGGAGGAGGCGCTTGTCACTCGTTCCTTGAGCGATTCCAGTAGCACAAGAGTGTGTGCAAGCTCTGCCAATTCATCGAACGGCAGAGCGCCAAGGACTCTCCTCATTGGCTGGGAATGCGACGACAGCGAATATTCGATGACGCCGTCACGAAATCTCTTTAATGTATCACGCTTTATTTTTTCTCTCTGAGATAAGCTTGGGGTGTCATTTGAAAGGTCGCGAGCCAATCCAGCCGTTACCAATTCGTCATAGTATATATCCAGAGACTTTGAGGTCTGTCTGTCAAGTTCCATAAGAACAGTTAAACTTGCACCCCAGCTAAATGTTTGGATCATATCATCCTGTGCAAAGGAGACAAAGGCAGATACATCAGTTTGACTGATTGTCTGCCGCTTGGCCGTCTCTTCTTCAAATATCAGCTTTCCTAATATTAACCCATAACACCTGTAGGCATTTAGCCGCGGAAAATACTCCTTGTCTCCGAACCCGGCTACTACAATCCCCGAGTTATTCAGTGCTGTGAAATCGGCCTTAAATTGACCCTCTATCGATAGCCTTGCAAGCTTTTGCAAATCAACCGAGGCCGCCCAGAATGAGTAAAATTGACTATTTCCAAAGAACTCCTTCACTGAGTTCTCATATTTCGCCAGTGCGGAGTCAAGATCGTTTTGATTAGTATTTGCAACAAAGCGAGATGAGGTGATCTTTGTTTCTATCGAAGAAAGATAATTTGTCGCAACGGCTTGCTTTGCGACATCGTCCAGCGCTGACTGAAAGGAATTATCTCCAAACAGTCCAGATAGTATCCTAGATGCTACAATGTCAACATCGGCAAGAAATTGCTTTTCCTGTATATCGTTGCTGAAGATATTGCTATTTTTCGTGATATAATCGAATAGATCTAGTGCATACCCCTCCACGTAATCGTGTGATTTGACACCAAGCTGATCGCGATAGCATTTTATTAGCAGATCCCAGGGTGTTCCCTGAAGGCTAGCCGTTGCATATATCATTATTCCGACCGGATGGGCAGTCGAAAGTTGAAATATTTTATTGGTCCCCTTGAAGTAATACTTTTCGAAGTGGTCCTTTTCCCAATGCTGTACGGTGGCAGCGCTATCCGCAGCAAGCGCCACTGCGGATCTATTAAGTAGTGCGACTTCGGATGTCATTACATCGGCTTTGTGGCAAGGGGGAGTTTGGCGGAAGACTCGGACAATCGCGTCATAGCGTCAAGCACAAACGGCGGCACAATTGGCTGCGTGTTCGTGGCGGGCTGGCGGGCTCGCCGCCGGGGTCGGTAACAAGCGAACCCACCGTATCCGGAACCGGAGGAGGTGACCGGCCTAAAGCGACAGCTGGGCGATCTTGGCATGCCCTTCGCATTTCCCGACTTCCCCGTCTCCGGATTCCGGTTACTCTCGCGCCCCGCGCGCCGCCAAAGGAAATATCACCCCGTGACCCAGGCCAATCCCTCTGTGGATGACACGCCGAGCCGGGCGGGCGCAGCCGAGTATGACGAGATGGTGCGCGGCGACGGCGTCATCCGCCCGGCGTGGCGGCCGCTGATCGGCGCCGTCCATGCCATGCCGGAAGGGGCGCTGGCCGAGCGCACCGAGCGCGCCTGCCGCGAGTTCCAGGACGTGGCGATCGCCTACGATCTCGGACTGGAGCGCCAGGCCGTGGCGCCGGTGCGGCCGGTCGACCTGCTGCCGATGCTGCTGCCCGCCGCGGAATGGGCGGCGCTGGAGGCCGGGCTGGCGCAGCGGGCGCGGTTGCTCGAGCGCATCCTCGCCGACATCTACGGACCGCAGGATCTGCTGGCCGACCGGCGCATCCCGCCGGCGCTGGTCCACGCCAATCCGCGCTTCCTCCGGCCCTGCGCCGGCGGCGGGGCCGCCGGCCGCGTCCTCGCCTATGCGGCCGATCTGGTGCGGGCGCCGGACGGGCGCTGGCTGGTCCAGGCCGACCGGCTGCAGGCGCCGGCCGGGATCGGCTTCGCGCTGCAGACCCGCGCCATTCTCGCGCGCACCGTGCCGGAGCTGTTCCGGGCGCATTCGGTGCAGCGCATCGAGCCCTTTTTCGAGCGCTGGAAGACGGAACTGGCCGCGACGCCCACGGAAGACGGCCGGCCGGCGCAGGTGGCGGTACTGACGCCCGGCCCGTTCAACGCGTCGTTCTTCGAGCATCTTTATCTGGCGCGGCAGCTCGGCGCGGCGGTGGTCGAGGGTGCCGATCTGACGGTGCGCGGCGATCGGCTCTACATCAAGACGCTGGGGGCGCTGCGGCGGGTGGATCTGGTGCTGCGCTTCCTCGACGACGAGTTCTGCGACCCGCTGGAGCTGCGCGGCGATTCCGTGCTGGGCGCGGCCGGGCTGTTGCAGGCGGTGCGGGCCGGCACGGTGACCATCGCCAACGGGCTGGGCGCCAGCGTCGTCGAGACGCCGGCGCTGCGGCCGTTCCTGCCGGGCCTGGCCGAGGCGCTGCTGGGCGAGCCGCTGACGCTGCCGTCGGTCGACACGGAATGGCTGGGCCGGGCGGAGGCGCTGGAGCGCTTCCTGCGCCATCCCGGCGCCGCCGCGCTCCGGCCGGCCTTCGCGACGCGGCGGGACGAGCAGATCTTCGCGCAGGAGATCGAGCGTTTCGGCCCGGCGTCGAAGCTCGACGAGGTGCGGCGCGAACCTCACCGCTTCGTGGCGGAGCGGCGGCCGAGCCCCTCCGTCATCCCGACCTGGAGTCCGGGCGGGCTGGTGCCGCAGCCGCTGTCGCTCCGGGTGTTCCTGGTGCGGAGCGGCGACGGCTACATGGCCATGCCGGGCGGGTTCGTGCAGGTGCCGGCCGAGCGCGGCGATGCCGCGACGCCGCTCAACCCGCCGATGACGGCCAAGGATTGCTGGGTGCTGGCCGGCGCCCAGCGGGCGCCGGTGGCCGCCGCCGTGCCGCCCAAGCCGATCGCCATCCGCCGGCCGGGGGACGATCTGCGCAGCCGCAATGCCGACGACCTGTTCTGGCTCGGCCGCTACACCGAGCGGCTCGACAACGCGGCGCGGATGATGCGCGCGGCGGCGCAGCGCCTCGCCGTCGACTGGTTCGGCATCGCCCAGCGCGAGGAGATCGACCACCTGATCCGCGTGCTGGTGGACGAGCGGCTGGTCGACCCCGCTTCGGCCGAGGCGGTGTCCGGGCTGGGCGGGCTGCACCGGCTTATCATCGATGCGTGCTGCGGGCGGTCGGCGCTGCACGACATCTTCCGCTCGGTCCACCGCATCGCCCAGTCGCTGCGCGACCGGCTGTCGAACGACGTGTGGCGGGTGGTGCTGCGGCTGCTGCGGGACGCCAGCGAGCGGCTGACCCATCCCGCCGCCGATGTCGACCGCCTGATCGCCACGCTCGACGATCTGATCGGACTCGTCGCCGCGTTCGGCGGCATGGCGTCGGAGAACATGACCCGCGGCAACGGCTGGCGGTTCCTGGATGTCGGGCGCCGGCTGGAGCGCGCCATCTATACGCTCTCGGTGTTGCGCGAGCTGACGTCCGGCGAGACGGAGAGCGACAGCGCGCTGGGCCTTGCGCTGGAGCTTTGCGACAGCTCGATCACCTACCGCGCCCGCTACCTGGGCGCGCTGCAGACCGGGCCGGTGGTCGACCTCGTGATGGCGGACGAGACCAATCCGCGGGGCGTCGCCTTCCAGCTCAACGGCGTCGCCCAGCACCTGATCGAGATCGCCGCCTCGTTCCGCCGCGCGCCGGCGCCGGAATGCGACACGGCCGAGGCGATCCTGTCCTCGATCCGCGGCGTGCGGCTCGACCGGCTCGACGACGGGCGGGGGGAAAGGCGGCATCTCGGCCGGCTGCTGCTGGCCGCGCAGCAGGAGCTGGTCGAGCTCTCGGACACGATCTCGCGATCGTATTTTTCCCACACGCTGCTGCCCCATTCGGTGGGCTACGAGTGGTCGCGGCGATGAAGTACCGGGTCCGCCACCGCTCGACCTACCGCTACCGAAGACGGGTGGACCTGGCACAGCATGTGATTCGCCTGATGCCGCGGCCGCTGCCCTGGCAATCCGTGCTGGCAAGCGAGATCAAGGTCGAACCGATACCGACGGCGCGCGGCGAGGGTGCCGATTATTTCGGCAACCGCGTGACTTTCGTCGCGGTCGAGACCGCGCACGACCGGTTCTCGGTGGAGCTCGACGCCACGGTCGACGTCGCCGTTCCCGAGCCGACCGGACCCGATCCCGCGATCTCCTGGCAGTCGGTGTGCGAGCGGCTGCGCGAGGGCGGTGGAAGGGAACTGCTCGAAGCCGGCGAGTTCACCTACGATTCCCCGCTCGCCGCGCCCGATCCCGCCGTCGCCGATTATGCCGTCTCGTCTTTTCCGCCCGGACGGCCGCTGCTGGAGGCGGTCGCGGAGCTGACCTCGCGCATCCACCGCGATTTCGTCTTCGACCCGACGGCCACGGTGGTGGCCACGCCGCTGGCCGAGGTGATGCAGCAGCGCCGCGGCGTCTGCCAGGACTTCGCCCATCTCG
>DATGFU010000202.1:0-20849 GCA_035308865.1 Allostellaceae bacterium
GGCGCTGGCGATCGAGCCTTATGACGAGGCGGCGCTCCGCGACCATTTGGCCGCGCACGGCGTCGCCATTCTGGACAGCGGCCCGCGCTATGGTGCCGGGGGATTCGGTCCGTCGATCTATATCGCCGATCCCGAAGGCAATGTCGTCGAGCTGAAAGCACGGAGCGGCCAAGCATGATCGATCTCTATTTCTGGCCCACGCCGAACGGGCTGAAGATGGCGATATTCTTCGCCGAGACCGGGCTGGAGCACCGCGTCATCCCGGTCGATATCGGCAAGGGCGAGCAGTTCAAGCCCGATTTCCTCGCCATCTCGCCCAACAACCGCATGCCGGCCATCGTCGACCACCATCCCGCCGATGGCGGAGCGCCGATCCCGATCTTCGAATCCGGCGCGATCCTCCTCTACCTCGCGGACAAGATAGGCCGGTTCATCCCGCAGGACATCCGGGGCCGGACGCAGGTGCTGCAATGGCTGTTCTGGCAGGTCGGCGGGCTCGGCCCGATGGCCGGGCAGGCGGGCCACTTCCGCACCTTCGCGCCCGATCCCGTGCCCTATGCGATCGACCGCTACACGCGCGAGGTCAAGCGGCTCTACGGCGTGATGGACCGCCGCCTGGCCGAAAGCGAGTTCTTCGCGGGCGAGTACTCGATCGCCGACATGGCCTGCTATCCCTGGGTCGTGCCGCACACTGCCCATGGGCAGGATCTGGCGACGTTTCCGCACCTCGCCCGCTGGTTCGCGGCGGTTGGCGGACGGCCGGCCGTGCAGCAAGCCTATGAAGGGCGGCGCGAGACCTATTCCCGCAAGGATCCGCTCTCCGATGAACAGCGCAAGATCCTCTTCGGCCAGGGAGACAGGCAATGACGACGGATTGGGCCGGCCGGCGGGCCGATTTCCGGGCGCTCCACCAGGAAGGCTGCTTCGTCATCCCGAACCCATGGGACATCGGCAGCGCGGTGCGGCTGGAGAAGCTCGGGTTCCGGGCGCTCGCCTCGACCAGCTCCGGCGCCGCCTGGACGCTCGGGCGCGATGATGGCGAGCTGACGGTGGATGAGGTGCTGGACCATCTGCGGGTGCTCTGCACGGCCACGTCGCTACCGGTGAATGCCGATTTCGAGGCCGGCTTCGCCGATGCGCCCGAAGGCGTGGCGGCGAACGTGACGCGCGCCGTCGAGACCGGGGTCGCCGGGCTCTCGATCGAGGACCGCACCGGCACGACGCTCTACGACCACGCGCTGGCTGTCGAGCGGATTGCCGCGGCGCGCGCGGCCATCGACTGGACCGGCGCCGACATGATGCTGATCGGGCGGACCGAGGGCTATCTGGTCGGCCGCACCGAGCTGGCGCCCACGGTCGACCGGCTGATCGCCTACGGCAAAGCCGGTGCCGACTGTCTCTATGCGCCGGGCATCACCGATCTGGGCGCGATCCGCGAGCTGGTGGCCGCGGTGGCACCCAAGCCGGTCAACGTGCTGCTCCGCGGCAATGCCATGAGCGTGCCCGACCTTGCGGCCGTCGGCGTCCGCCGTGTCAGCGTGGGTGGGGCACTGGCGTGGAGGGCGTGGGCCGCGTTCGACAAGGCGGCGAAGCAGCTGGCCGAGGCGGGGACTCTGCCGCCGCTCGGATAGACCTAGGCGAGGCTCTTCGATGTCATCTCGAACGTATTGCGGCTGAGGCCGGGCGCGGCGAGCACTTCCTGCAGCGCCGCCCGCATCAGCGCTTTGCGGCGCGGCTCATGGCGGCGCCATTGGCCGAGCGGCTGCACGAGGCGGGCCGCGACCTGTGCATTCGTCCGGTCGAGCTTCAGGACGCCGTCGACGAGGAACCGGTAGCCTCGCCCTGACGCCGCGTGGAAATGGAGCGGGTTGTTGTTGGCGAAGCTCCCGATCAGCGCCCGCGCCCGATTGGGATTGAGCAGATCGAAGGCGGGGTGGCGCGCGAGCGCGTCGATCCGGTCCGGAGTCGCGGGCAGCGACGACATCGCCTGAAGCGAGAACCATTTGTCGGCGACCAGCTCGTCGCGCTGCCAGGTCTCGTAGAACCGGGCGAACGCGGCCTCGCGCTCGGGCCGGTCCATCTCGTTCAGCACCGCCAGCGCAGCCAGCACATCGGTCATATTGGCGCCGGCGTAGAACTGCGTGTTGGCGCGGGCGATCGCCTGCTCGCTGCCGGTGGCGCCGAGCAGCGACAGGCAGCAATTCCTGAGCGCACGCCGGGCCATGGCGGCGGGATCGATCTTGTAGGCGCCGGGCTCGGCGAGGCGATCGCAGGCCGCTTCCAGCTCGGGCGCCAGCGCCACGCCGACGGCCCACCTGGCGAAAGTGCGCGCCGCGTGGATCGCCTCGACGTCGACCACGTCCATCTCGTCGGCGATCCGCGTTTCGCTCGGTAACGTCATGGCCTCGGCGGCGAAGGCCGGCTCCGCATCTCGCAAGGTGCGGCCGATGATGTCGACGAGATCGGGATCGATCGACAGGACCTCGCCGCGCCGGCAGCGCTGCACGAGGTCAAGCACGGTCAGCACGCCGACGCGCCGGATCGCGTCCCATCGCGCGAACTGGTCGGACTCGTGGCGGGCGAGGAATTTCAGCCGGTCGAGCGGCACGTCGCGCTGCCTTACCGGTGCGGAAAAGCCGCGGAGCAACGACGGCACGGGCCTTACCGGCACGGAGTCGAATTCGAAGCTCGCCGAAGTATCCTTCAAGACGAGGACGGGGGCGGCGGCGGGCTCGTCCGCGTTGCCGGCGGGACGAACCGGCAGGTCGCTGCCGTCCGGCCCCAGCAGCCCGAGGGCGAGCGGAATCGGCACCGGCGCCTTCCCTGCTTGCCCGGGGGTCGGCGGCGTCTGCTGGCTCACGGTAAGCCGGAAGCGTCCGGTGGCCGAATCCCATTCGTCCTCCGCCCGGATCTCCGGCGTTCCGGCCTGACGATACCAGACCTGAAAACCCGAGAGGTCGACGCCGGAAGCATCCTGCATCGCCGCTACGAAATCCTGGATGGTCACCGCCTGGTTGTCGTGGCGCTGGAAGTACAGATCCATCCCCCGTCGGAAGACGTCGGCGCCGATCAGCGTGCGGATCATCCGCACCAGCTCGGCGCCCTTATTGTATACGGTCGCCGTGTAGAAGTTGTTGATCTCTAAATAGCTTTCCGGCTGCACGGGATGCGCCAGCGGCCCGTCATCCTCGGGGAACTGATTGGCGCGGAGGAGGCGCACATCCTCGATCCGCATCGCCCCGCGTCCGTGCCGGTCGGCCATGAACTCCTGGTCGCGGAAGACCGTCAGCCCTTCCTTCAGCGACAGCTGGAACCAGTCGCGGCAGGTCACCCGGTTGCCCGTCCAGTTGTGGAAGTATTCATGCGCGATGACCCGCTCCACACCCTGGTAGTCGGCATCGGTCGCGGTTTCGGGGGCGGCAAGCACATAGCGGGTATTGAAGATGTTGAGGCTCTTGTTCTCCATCGCCCCCATGTTGAAGTCGCTGACGGCGACGATATTGAACATGTCGAGATCGTATTCGAGGCCGAACACAACCTCGTCCCACGCCATCGCCGCCTTGAGCGAGTCCATGGCGTGGCCGCATTTCGCCAGATCCTCGCGCCGTGCCCAGATGGCGAGCGCGACCTTGCGGCCGGAACGGGTGGTGAAGCTGTCCTCCAGCGCCGCCAGATCGCCGGCGACCAGGGCGAAGAGGTAGGAGGGCTTGGGGAAGGGGTCCTCCCACTTGACCCAGTGCCGCCCGTCCGCCGTGGTGCCGCGATCGACCGGGTTGCCGTTGGAAAGGAGCGCCGGATAGCGCTCGCGATCGGCCACAATGGTGGTGACGTAGCGCGCCATCACGTCCGGCCGGTCCGGGAAGAAGGTGATGCGGCGGAAGCCCTCGGCCTCGCATTGCGTGCAGAAATTGCCGCCGGATTTGTAGAGCCCCGACAGCTCGGTGTTGTCCTGCGGCCGGATGCTCGTCTCGATGTCGAGCACGCATTCCGCGGGCAGGTCGGCGATCGTCAGCCCGTCCTCGTCGTGGCGGAAGCGATTGGGACCGAGCGGCTCGCCGTCCAGCGCCAGCGACACCAGTTCGGGACCCTGTCCGTCCAGCCTCAGCGCCATGCCCTCCGGCGCGGCAGGATTGCGGCGGATCGAGAGACGCGAGCGCACACGCGTCGTCTCCTCTCCGAGATCGAAGACGAAGTCGGCCGTGTCCACCAGGAACGGCGGTGGCGCGTAATCGGCGAGGCGCACCGCCGCTTGCGCGGCGGCGGGACGGGCGGATCGGCTCACGGCGGCTCCGGCTGGCATGCCCAGCATGCACTGTATCCGGCCCATCGCGATACGCTAGCGGGAACCGCGCCTCCAAACCCAAATTGGTGAAAGCGCTCGACTTTGCGATTCACTCCGGTTAATACTTCCTTAAGGTAAACAGCGGGGCTGCGGGGGATGGCCGACGCGGTACTCATTCATAACCGATTCGCTGAGCGGTTGCAGCCGGAACGAACGTCCGTCGTCTTGGTCGATTGCCAGGCCCGGCTGGTGGACCAGTTCTGCGCGGCGCCCGAGGCGCTCCGCGATAACCTTCTGGGTCTCGCCCGGCTGGCCCGGGCCTTTTCCATGCCGATCGTAATCGGCACGCGGCGTGGCGCGGCCTATGGACCACTCCTGGCGGAACTGGCGCAGGAGACGGCCGGTGCCTGGACGGTGGAGCGGCCGTCCGGCCGGTTCTGGGACCACGCTGCCTCGGTCGCCGCCGTACGCGCGTGCGGCCGAAGGGATCTGCTGGTCGCCGGGATCGATCCGGACTCCGGGCTTGCGGGGCTGTCGCTCGGGGCTCGGGAAGAAGGATTTGCGGTGCAGGTCGTGGCCGATGCCGCGGCCGGCGGCACGCCGTCGAGCGAACGCATCGGCGTCGCCCGGATGAGCGAAGCCGGGATCAGGGTCACGAGCTGGGTCGCGGTCATGGCCGAGTTCGCCTCGGCCACGCCCACCAAACCGGCGCCGGCGGATTCCGCGGCGCTCAGCGACAGTCTCGCGCGCTACCCCGCCGACGAGACGGGTTGGGGACGGACCCGAATCACGCGCTTCGCCTGAACCGGCTCAGCGCCGCCAGGCGGGCATACCGCCGCCCCAGGCGTCCCAGCGACGGGCGGCGTCTGCGACCTCGTTCGGCACGATCGCCATCCCGATCGGCCACAGCGCCATCAGCGCCAGCTTCACGTGCTGCCAGGCGAAGGGGATGCCGATGATCGTGCAGGTCAGCGTGATCGCGAGGCTGAGATGCCCGAGCGCCAGCCACCAGCCGGCGACGACCAGCCAGACGAGATTGCCGAGCGTGCCGGCGGGGCCGGTGCCGACATCGCCACGCCCGGTCAGCTCGTCGCGGGCGATGGCGCTCTGGCCGAACGGCCACAGGGTGAACAGGCCGATGTTGAAGGCAGCGCGCGCCCAGGGCAGGCCGACGACGGAAATCGAAAACAGCAGGCCGACCAGAAACCAGGCAAGCCCCGCGACGAGCCCGCCGAAGATCAGCCACAGCACGTTCAGGATGAGGATCATGACGGTCCCCTGTTGTGCAACATTCCCCAGCATGTGGTGACGCTGCGGCGCCTTGTCACGTTAAAGCGCGTTCACAATCCTCAGGGTTGCTCCGCCCGGGCACGAACCACCGCGAACTTGTCGCCGTAAATTTTGCGCCAGGCCGGCGAGCGGCCGAGTTCCTCATCGGCGACGCCGCCCGGCGGCAGCATGGTCCAGGCGATGCGATATTTTTCCAGGAGATCGTCCAGCGCCGGCTCGTGGCCGTTCACCGCCTTGAGATAGGCCGAGAGGAAGTCGTCGCCGTAGAGCTCGATGCGACCATCGATGAAGACCGGCACGCCCTGGGCGATGAGGTAGCCGCCGAAGCCTTCATCGTTGAGGACGTTGCCCTCGAGCTTTGCCGCCTGCGCCGCCTCGAGCGCCGCGGCGGGCGTGATCGGGCTGTCCGGTCGTGCGAGGGGCACGGCAAGGTTGACCGCCGCGACCAGCGCCATGATCGCCAGCACGGCGAGCGTGCCCGGCAGCGCGGCGGGGCGGGCGAGGGCGGCAACGCCACGCGCGACCGGCGACGGCCGCTCGGTACGCACGCGCGCGGCCAGATCGGGCCCGAGACCGGCGGCGATCAGCAGCGGCCCCATGATCGCCAGCAGATCCTGATGGCGCTGATGGGCCAGCGCATTGAGGAAGAGCACCGCCAGCACGAGAGCGCGCAGGATCGGCAGGCGCAGCCCGGCGGCGAGTGCCACGACCACCGCGCCGATCCAGATCTCGATCGGCTGGAAGCTCTGCAGATCCGGCGGCTGCCATTCGATGAAGGTCGACTTGAGCACCGGCATGCTCGACAGGCGGAAGGGCAGCAGGAACCCGTCAATGCCGTTGGGCGTGACCAACGCCGCGGCACCCGAGGCGAGCCCGAACACGGCCCAGCGCCGCATCACGGCCAGCCTCTCGCCCGGCGACTGCAGCACCGCCTCGGCGCCGAGATAGCCCAGCAGCGCCAGCCCGGCCATGAAGCTGCCGTGCAGATTGGCCCAGAGAGTCATCACCGGCAGGAGCCACCAGGGCGGCAGCCGGCCCTCGTCGCGGGCGGCGATCGTGGCGCCGCTCCAGATCACCATCAGCGGCAGCGCCAGCTCGTGCGCGCGGGCGAGCAGATGCGGCTCCAGCAGCGTCACCACCGACGCCATCAGGATGAGACCGGTCAGCGGCTCGAACCGGTCGAGCACGCGCCGCGTCATGATCCCCATAGCGAGCGCGAAGCAGAACGCGGCGGCAAGGGCCGGCCCATTCCAGCCGGCCCAGTCCCACAGCAGCGCCAGAATCAGCTCGGCCAGCCATTCGTGCGGAACCCAGGCAGCACCGGCGAGGGAATGCGAGAACGGGTCGCTGACCGGCAGCGCGCGATGCGCCAGCATCCAGTTGCCGGCCGCAACGTGCAGGTAGGTGTCGGGATCGTTGAGGACCGAGGCGAGCTGCCCCGCGACGAGCAGGAACGAGGCGAGCCCGACCAGCAGCGGCCAGGACGGGCGGAGGCTTCTCACCGACCGATCAGCCGGTGCTTGCGCAGATAGTTGCGCAGCTGATGATAGGTCATGCCGAGGAAGTCCGCCGTCTTCTTCTGGTGATGCGCGTTCAGCTCCAGCGCGCGCTTCAGCAGGTCGTGCTCGACACGGCGGAGAAAATCAACAAAATCATAGGCCTTGCCGTGCTCCGGCGCGGGGGCGGGCGGAATTGGCGAGGCGGCTGCGGTGGGCTCCGGCGCCGTCGGCCCGGGCGGCGGCGATTCTGCCGGGTGGGCCCCGGCCGGCCGCCACGGCGAGGCGAAAGGGTCGAAGACGATATGGTCGATCTCCGCATCGGGGTCGTTGCGGTAGACCGCCCGCTCGACCACGTTCTTCAGCTCGCGGATGTTGCCCGGCCAGGGATAGTGGCGCAGCGCCGCCAGTGCGTCGGCGGTGAACCCGGCGAACACCTCGCGCTTCAGCTCCTGGGTCATGCCGAGCGCCATGTGCTCGGCCAGAAGCTCGATGTCGTCGGGGCGCTCGCGCAGCGGCGGCAGGGTGATGACGTCGAAGGCGAGCCGGTCCAGCAGATCGGAGCGGAACTTGCCGGTGCGGGCGACCGCCGGCAGGTCGACGTTGGTCGCCGCGACCAGCCGGACGTCCACCCGGATCGTCTCGCTGCCGCCGACCCGCTCGAACGTGCCGTACTCGACCACGCGCAGGATGGTCTCCTGCACCGTCAATGGTGCGTTGGCCACCTCGTCGAGGAACAGCGTGCCGCGATGGGCGAGCTCGAACCTTCCCAGCCGCCGCCGCTGCGCCCCGGTGAAGGCGCCGGCCTCATGGCCGAACAGCTCGGCCTCGAGCAGGCTCTCGCTGAGGCCCGCGCAATTGAGCTTGACGAAAGGCTGGTTCCAGCGCGGCGAGAGATAGTGCACCCTGGCCGCCGCCAGCTCCTTGCCGGTGCCGCGCTCGCCGATGATCAGCACCGGCTTGGCAAGCGGCGCCACCAGCGAGATGGCATTCATGGTGGCGAGAAACGCCGGGCTGCGTCCGATCGGGGTGGGCAGTTCGGAGGAGTCGGCCGGCATCGCTGAACGCGCCCTGACGGAGTGGCGTGAATCGCCAAAATGTGGCGACCGACGCTAACCGCCTTCGCGCTCAATCGCAAGCGCTCGAAAATCTCTATTGGAAACCAATGAGTTGTATGATCGGCTGCGGTTGGCACGCGGCTTGTAATGAATCCGTCGCCGGTGCGGTCGGTCCGCGCCGGTGACACGAGGAGTCCCGAATCATGGGTATGTTTTCGCGCATCAGCGACATCGTCAATTCGAACATCAACGCCATCCTGGACCGCGCGGAAGATCCCGAGAAGATCATCCGCCTGATCATCCAGGAGATGGAAGACACGCTGGTCGAGGTGCGCTCGTCGACGGTCAAGACGATCGCCGAGAAGAAGGAGCTGGAGCGCAAGATCGCCGCGGTCGAGCATGACCGCGACGACTGGCAGGCCAAGGCCGAGCTGGCGCTCACCAAGGACCGCGAGGACCTCGCCAAGGGCGCCTTGCAGATCAAGACGCGCCTCCAGCAGGAGCTGGAGATCCTGAACCGCCAGATGCAGCAGGTCGAGGAAGGCCTCGCTAAGCAGACCGAGGATGTCCGCACGTTGCAGGCCAAGCTCGCCGACGCCAAGGCGCGCGAGCAGTCGATGGTGGCGCGGCACCAGACCGCGACCAACCGGCTCAAGATCCGCGGCTCGCTCTATGACAGCCGGGTCACCGACGCGTTCGCGCGGTTCGACCAGGTCGAGCGCTCGCTGGACCACCTCGAAGGCCGGGTCGATCTCTACGACATGACCAAGCCGACGAGCGTCGCCGACGAGCTGGCAGAGCTGGAAACGCAGCACCAGATCGACTCCGAGCTGGCGGCACTCAAGGCCAAGGTGGCCGCCGCCAAGTCGCAGAGCGGCAACTGACGCATCTTTCTCCTGGAGTGTTCCGTCATGGAAGGCGTCGAGATCATCATCCTGTGTTTCGTCGTGGTCGTGATGCCGATCTGGCTCGCGCTTCACTACGCGACACAGTTCCGGCGGGCGAAGATCCTGAGCGGCGACAATGAGAAGTCGCTGGTCGAGCTGGCCGAGATCGCCGACCGGCTGCAGGCCCGCATCGACAACCTCGAGCGGCTGATGGACGCGGCCGCCCCTGAATGGAGGACCAAGCCGTGAGCGCCGGTCAGTTTCACTGGTCGCAGAACCCGATCGGCCTCTACCGCGACATGCGGCGGGCCCGGATCGCGGGCGTCTGTGCGGGGCTGGGCGCCTATCTCTGCATCAGCCCGCGCTTCATCCGGATCGCCGCCATCCTCGGCTGCGTGTTCGGCTTCTTCGTGCCGATCGTCATCGTCTATGTCGCGCTGGCGCTGCTGCTGAAGCCGATGCCCGACCCGGTCACCATCTCCGCGACCGAGGAGAAGTTCTGGCGCAGCATGTCGGTCTCGCCCAACCGCACCGCCGGCGACCTGCAGGCGCGGTTCAAGAGCCTCGACCGCCGCCTCGCCGACATCGAGAGCCGGGTGACCTCGGAGGAGTTCAACCTCCGCCAGAAGTTCCGCGACCTGCACGCGTGACCGTTGGCGCGCCTGGCGCCCGGGATCGCAAATGACTGGTACAGTGCACCATTCCGTCATGGCCGGGCTTGTCCCGGGCATCCACGTCGGGCAGCAGCGCTTCGGCCCGACGTGGATGCCCGGGACAAGGCCGGGCATGACGATGGGGCCTTACCACTGGGCTCATATGTGATTTACGCTGCCCACACGGCGGCCCGATGTGAAATGCGACTTGACGGGTTCCCAACCTCCGCCTATCGTCCTCTCCTAGCGCCGATTTGAGCATCAGCTTGCGGGCGCTCTACAAATGCAGCTAAAGCGAGGCGACCTTGAACCGCCCCGGCTTTGTGCTGCGGCGGTTTTTTGTTCCGGAGGTCGTTCATGCGCTTATCGCATACGATTGGGTTGGGAGCGGCGCTCGCCGCCCTGATGGGCTTGGCGAGCGGGGCCCAGGCGGCCGATCCGCTGAAGACGCTGCATCTCGACTACGCCTACTACAATCCGGTGAGCCTGGTGCTGAAGGAGAAGCACCTCGTCGAGGACGCGGTCGGGCCGGACATCAAGGTCGAATGGGTGCAGAGCGCCGGCAGCAACCGCGCTCTCGAATATCTCCGGTCGCGCAGCATCGATCTGGGGTCGACCGCCGGCTCGGCGGCGCTGCTGGCGCGGGCCAACGGCAACCCGGTGAGGATCGTCTATGTCTATTCGAAGCCGGAATGGACGGCGCTGGTGACCCGCGCGGACTCGCCGATCCAGGCGGTCGCCGATCTCAAGGGCAAGCGGATCGCGGCCACCAGCGGCACCGATCCGGGCATCTTCCTGCTGCGCGCGCTGGCGACGGCGGGGCTGACATCGCATGACGTGACGATCGTGCCGCTGCAGCATGCCGACGGGCGGATCGCGCTCGACCGCGGCGAGGTCGACGCCTGGTCGGGGCTCGACCCGTTCATGGCCCAGGCCGAGCTGGAGACGCACGACCGGCTCTTCTATCGCAACCCGGATTTCAACACCTACGGCGTGCTCGACGTGCGCGAGAGCTTCCTGCAGGCCTATCCGGAGATCGTCGCGAAGGTGGTGGCCGCCTACGAGCAGGGCCGCCACTGGGCGTTGGCCCACAAGGACGAGCTGCAGCAGATCCTGGTCTCCGAGGCGAAGCTGTCGCCGACCGTGGCGGCACGCCAGCTCGAACGGACCGATCTCACCGACCCGGTCGTCGGCGACGGGCCCAAGAAATCGATCGCGGGTGCCGCCGAGGTGCTGAAGGCGAGCGGCATCGTCCCGGCCGATGCCGATCTCGACAAGATCGAGGACGAGCTGCTCGATCCCGATTTCACCAAGAAGCTGGCGAAGGAGTAGCGGGGCCGGCCATGTCGGAGAGGCGGATAGACGCCCACCCAACCCTCCCCCGCCAGCGGGCGAGGGCTCGTTACCCCCTCTCCCGCACCGCGGGGGAGGGCCGGGGTGGGGGGGCCTCCAGCATGGCGACGCCATGACCGCGCTCGCCGATTTCGTCCCACTCCGCACCGCCGCGCGGCAGAAGCCGTGGTTGGGATTGGTCCTGCCCGCGGCGGTCGTGGCGGCGTGGGAGGCGGTGGGGCGGGCCGGGCTGGTGCCGGTGGAACTGCTGCCGACGCCCACCGATATCGTGACGGCGGTCGGGCATCTCGCGGCCACGGGCGACCTTTGGCATCACCTCGCGGCGACCAGCGTGCGGATGGCCTGGGGATTCCTGCTCGGCGCCGCGGCGGGAACGCTGGCCGGCGCGCTGACCGGCGCCTCGCCGACGGCCCGCGCGGTCGTCGATCCGACCGTGCAGGGACTGCGGAGTGTGCCGTCGATCGCGTGGGTGCCGCTCTTCATCCTGTGGCTCGGCATCTTCGAGGCCTCGAAGATCGCGCTCATCGCGGTCGGCGTGTTCTTCCCGGTCTATCTCAACCTGATGACCGGGATCGCCCAGGTCGACCGCAAGCTGATCGAGGTCGGCCGCGTCCACCGACTGGGGCGGATCGAGATGGTGTGGCGGGTGCTGCTGCCGGCGGCGCTGCCGTCCTATGTGACTGGCTTGCGGAGCGGGCTCGGGCTCGGCTGGATGTTCGTGGTTGCCGCCGAGCTGATGGGCGCGGGCGAGGGGCTCGGCTACCTTCTCCTCGATGGCCAGCAGACCGGGCGGCCGACGATTGTGATCGCGGCGATTCTGCTATTCGCGGTGATGGGGAAGTTGACCGATCTCGCGCTGGCGGCGCTCGGCGATCGTCTCACCGCCTGGCAGGACACGGTGGGCTGAGATGGCGCTGCTCGAGATCGGCGGCTTGGTGAAGAGCTTCGACCGCGTGCGGCCGGTTCTGGGCCCGCTCGACATCGTGCTCGAGGAAGGCCGGCTCGCCGCCGTGGTCGGGCGCAGCGGCTGCGGCAAGAGCACGCTGCTGCGCTGCCTCGCCGGGCTTGAGAAGCCGAGCGCCGGCACGATCCGGCTGGCCGGCGCGCCGGTGCGGCCGGAGGACGTGGCGGTCGTCTTCCAGGAGCCGCGGCTGATGCCGTGGCTGACCGTGGCGCAGAATATCGGATTCGGGTTGCGGCATCTGCCGGCCAGGGAACGCGCGGCGGCGGTCGGCGAGGCGCTGGAGGTCGTCGGGCTGACCGAGGCGGCGCGGCTGCTGCCCAAGGCGCTGTCCGGCGGCATGGCGCAGCGCGTGGCGCTGGCCCGGGCGCTGGCGGTCCGGCCGCGGCTGCTGCTGCTCGACGAGCCCTTCAGCGCGCTCGATCCGCTGACCCGCACCGCGATGCAGGCGCATCTTCTGACCCTGTGGCAGCATTACGGGCCGACGGTGGTCCTGGTGAGTCACGACATGGAAGAGGCGCTGGCGCTGGCCGACCGGATCGTCGTGCTCGACGGGCCGCCGGGACGGGTGGTGGGCGAGTTCTCGCCGGGCATGCCGCACCCACGCCACCGTTCGGGGCCGCATTTCCAGCGCTGGCGCGACCGGCTGATCGGCGCGCTCGAACAACGGCCCCGCCTGATCGACGAGGTGCGCGATGCGGTCTGACCGCCACGGCCGCAGGGCGCCGATTTAGCTTCAACGGCGCCGTCATTTGACCGATCATTCTCGCCATCGCGCCGCAGCGCCCGTGGAGACGTGACGTGCTCACCGTCCATCACCTTGGCATCTCGCAGTCCGACCGGATCGTCTGGCTCTGCGAGGAGCTGGAGATCCCCTACGAGCTGCGCCGCTACCAGCGCGACCCCGTGACCAAGCTCGCGCCGCCGGAGTACAAGGCGCTGCATCCCGCCGCGACCGCCCCGATCGTCACCGACGGCGATCTCGTCCTCGCCGAATCCGGCGCGATCATCGAGTACATCATCGCCCGTCACGGCGGCGGGCGGCTGACCGTCGCGCCCGACAGCGCGGGCTATCCCGACTATCTCTTCTGGTACCATTTCGCCAACGGCTCGTTCATGCCGGCGTGCATGATCGGCTTCGTGCTGAACCAGCTCGCCGGCGGGCAGGAGGACGAGACGAGGCGATCGCTTCGAACCCGCGGCGATCGCGCCTTCGCGATGGTCGAGGACCGCCTCGGCCGCGTTCCCTATTTCGCCGGCAATGCCTTCACCGCCGCCGACATCATCATGTTCTTCCCGCTGACGACGATGCGTCTCTTCGTGCCGCGCGACATCACGGCGCTCCCCCATCTGCGCGCCTATCTGCAGCGCATCGGTGAGCGGCCGGCGTTCCAGCGCGCCATGCGGAAGGCCGACCCGGACCTTCCGCCGAACCTCTCCTGAAGCGAGGCATGGAATGCGATCCGACGATTTGCGGGCGATGCAGGCGCCGTTCAAGGAACGCTATCGGGACGATCCCGGCGCGGCGCTGGTCACGCTGAAGGCGGAAGGGTCGATCGGCGAGGGCCTTACCTGCAAGGTCTCGACCGGCACGGCGCTGGTCGAGGCGGGGCTGCACCCGGCCACCGGCGGCGACGGGATCGCCGCCTGTTCCGGCGACATGCTGCTGGAGGCGCTCGTCGCGTGTGCCGGGGTCACCCTCAGCGCCGTCGCGACCGCGCTCGGCATCGAGCTCCGGGGCGGGACGGTGCGGGCCGAGGGCGAGCTCGACTTCCGCGGCACGCTCGGCGTCGACAAGACGGCGCCGGTCGGATTCCGCGACATCCGGCTGAGCTTCGATCTCGACACGCCTGCGACACAAGACCAGCTATCGAGCCTGCTCAAACTGACCGAACGTTACTGCGTCATCTACCGCACCTTGAGGGAACCACCGGCGGTGACCGTCTCGCTCGCTGCCGCAACCGAAGGAGCGTCACCATGAATCGGCCATTCGATCGCGCCGGCGTCGAGCCGAGCCTCGAGGAAGCGATCGCGGATCCGGTGGTGCGGCTGGTCATGCGGCGGGATGGGCTCAGCGACGCGGATGTCTGGTGCGCCGTGCGCTACGGCAGGGGCCGGCTCGGCCTCGGCAGCAGGCCGGCGGGAGAATGCCAATGCACCTGGCCGCAATCCCGCTCGGCCACCCAGACCTACCTGAAGTGTGCGTGACGGGATCGGACTGACTCTCGCCATACAGCTGCTGGCGGCGTGCAGCGCCGCCATCTGGCTCTATCTCCTCCTGCTGCGCGGGCAGTTCTGGCTCGTCCGTGTGCCAGGGCCGGCCGCGACTCCGTGCCCGCCCGCGCGCGTCGTCGCGGTGATCCCGGCGCGCGACGAGGCGCCATGCATCGGCCGCACCGTCGCGGCGCTGCTCGCCCAGGATATCCCGGGCGAGCTCTCTGTCATCGTGGTCGACGACCATTCGAGCGACGGTACGGCGGAGGCAGCACGGGAAGCGGCCATTGCCGAGCCAGGGCGCCTGACAGTTCTGCCGGGCCAACCGCTCCCGGCCGGATGGACCGGCAAGCTCTGGGCGGTATCGCAGGGCGTCGCGCTTGCCGAGACAAGAGCGCCGGACTTCATCCTGCTCACCGACGCGGACATCGTGCACGATCCTGGCAACGTCGGCATGCTCGTCGCGCGGGCCGAGGCGGAACGGCGGGATCTGGTCTCGCAGATGGTGCTGCTGCGCACCGACAGCCTTGCCGAGCGGGCGCTCATTCCGGCCTTCGTCTTCTTCTTCTTCATGCTCTACCCGCCGCGCTGGGCGGCCGATCCCGGCAAGGATCTGGCCGCCGCAGCCGGCGGCTCGATGCTGGTGCGGCCGGAGGCACTTCGGCGCGCCGGGGGAATTGCCGCGATCCGCGGCGCGCTGATCGACGACTGCACGCTGGCGGCCGCGATCAAACGGAGCGGCGGCCGCATCCGGCTCGATGCGACACGCAGCGCGCATTCCATCCGCGCTTACGGCACAGCCCGGGAGATCTGGTCGATGATCGCCCGCACCGCCTTCACCCAGCTGCGCTATTCCAGCCTGATCCTGGCCGGCACCCTGGCCGGGCTTGCCGTCACCTATGTGGTGCCGCCGCTGCTCCTGATCTTCGCCGAAGGTTGGCCGCGCTGGGCCGGCGGGCTCGCGTGGCTCGGGATGGCCGGTGCCTTCTTGCCAACCATCCGGCTCTACCGGCTCAATCCTGCATGGAGCGCAACGCTGCCGGCGGTCGCCCTGTTCTATGCTGCGGCGACGTTCGGGTCGGCGGTGGCGTATTGGCGCGGCCGAGGCGGTCAATGGAAGGGAAGGGCGCAGGCCCTGGGTGGCTGATTGCGGCGATCCTCGCCCTCGTCGCTCCGACTGCGGCGGCCGGGGCGGAGCCCGGCTGCGTGATCCAACAGGTCGCCGAGATCCCGGCCCGGCTCACCCAAGCCGGCCAGCTGATGATCGCGGTGACGATGAACGGCCAACCCGAGGAAATGCTGCTGGACACCGGCGCGCCGGTGAGCTTCGTCAGTGACGCACTCGTCAATGCGCTCGACCTGCCGGTGCGACCGACCGGGGCCCGGACCGGCGGGATCGACGGCAGCTTCGACGTTCGCCTCGCCCGGGTGGCGGAGCTTCGGGCCGGCAACGCGCCCAGCCGAAACCAGGATTTCCTCGTCATGCCGACGAAGGCGGGCCGCCCGGCGCCCGCCGGCCTCTTCGGCGCGGACTACCTCCGCAGCTACGACGTCGAGCTGGATCCCGCCGAGGGCAAGGTGAAGCTGTTCTCGCCCGGCCACTGCCCGAACGGCGGCGTCTACTGGGACAAAGCATGGTACGAGCTGCCCTTCCGGCTTGCCGACGACCTTCATATCCGGCTTCCCGTCAGCGTTGACGGCACGACGGTTCGGGCCGTGCTGGACACCGGCTCTCCCCAGACGGCGATCAGGCTGCGCGTCGCCGAACGCCGTCTCGGCGTGCTGCGCGACCAGGTCAAGGCTGGCTACATCGGCCCCGTCTCGGGGACTCGCGGTCACGGCGTCGATGCCTACCGTCACCGCTTCGCGCTGATCGATCTCGGCGGTATCCAGCTGAAGAACTGGGAGGTTAACCTGCTGGACGACGCCGGCGGCAGCGCCGGCTGGAACGGCGACGAGATGCTGATCGGCATGGATGTGCTTGGCCGGTTCCGGATGATGATCGATTACGGCCAGTCGAAGATCTTCTTCACCCAGCAGCCTGACCAGAAATGACCCGGTTGGCACCGGCCGAGGCGCCGCGATAGCTTTGCCCTGGACGCGGCGGGACGGGCCGCCGGCGAATTGCGGGACCGGGATGAGGCTGAGCCGTTCCATTGCTGACGTGATGATCGCCAGCCTTGCAGGCGCCCTGTGCCCGCCGGCCGTGGCCGCGGCGGAGGATTGCGCGCTGAAGCTGTTCGCCTCCGTTCCGGCTTCTCTAGACGATGGCGAGCTGACCGTGCCGGTCGCGATCGACGGCTTGCCGACGCGGATGGTCGTCGACACCGGTTCGAGCGTGAGCACGATCGACGCCGGGCTCGCCGGGGCGCTCGAGCTCCCGGCCCGCCCGAGCCGGATCCGCATGACCGGTGTGGACGGCACCTATGATGCCCGCGTGGTCCGGGTCGGAGAGTTGCGCCTCGGCCGGGGCATTGCAAGAGACGGCGATTTCGTGGTCCAGCCATCGGCGGTCGGGACCCGCGTCCGGGGCTTCAGCGGCCTGTTCGGCGCCGATTTCCTCGCCGGCTACGAGGTCGAGCTCGATCTCGCCGAGGGCAAGCTGAACCTGTTCCTCCCCGACCATTGCCGCGGCAGGGTCGTCTATTGGGATTCGGGCTATTACGAGATGCCGATGGACGTCTCCCGCGACCTCCATATCGCGATCGAGACGCGCGTCAACGGCACGAAGGTGAAGGCGGCGCTCGATACGGGCGCGACCACCACCGCGCTGATGAAGCGGGCCGCGAAGTCCCGCCTCGACCTCTCCGACGACGATTTCGCCAAGGATCCGGAGGGCCATGCGGTCGGCGTTGCCGGCCGCGGGGCCGTCTCGCACCTACATCGCTTCGATACGGTCGAGCTCGACGGCGTCACGCTGAAGAACTGGGCGGTCAACGTGATCGATGCGCCGGGCGGCGATGCGCGATGGGGCGGCGCCGACATGCTGATCGGGCTCGACGTCATCACCCGGTTCAGGATGCTGATCTCCTACAAGGAGGAGAAGATCTACTTCACGCCGGCGACGGCCAAACCGCCTGCGCCTGCCTCGGCGGAGGGCGCGGCCAAAGCCGCCCTCGCGCGGCCCGAGGAACGACAGGTCGGCGCGGCGGGCGCGATGCGCCTCGGAGAGATGTACGAGACCGGCAGCGGCGTCGCCGCCGACCCTGTCGAGGCGATGAAGTGGTACCGCAAGGCGGCCGATGCCGGCGATGCGGCGGGAGAGCGGGCGATCGGCATGCTCTACCAGGCCGGTAAGGGCGTGCCGGTCGACGACGTTCAGGCGATGATCTGGCTGCGCAAGGCGGCCGACGCCGGGGATGCGATCGCGCCCAACCAGATCGGCTACCTCTATGAGACCGGCGGCGGCGTCGCTATCGATTATAGCCAGGCGATGACGTGGTACGGTCGCGCGGCCGCGAAGGGAAACGCCACCGCCGAGACCAATATCGGGAATCTCTATCACCTCGGCCGCGGCGTTCCTGTCGATGATGCTCAGGCCGCCTCCTGGTACCGGAAAGCGGCCGATGCGGGCTATCCGGCGGGGCAGTTCCAGCTCGCCCGGCTCTACGCGACGGGCATGGGCATCGCCAAGGATTGCGCCGAGGCGCGGCGCTGGTTTCAGAAGGCGTCCGACAGCGGCAATCTGGCGGCACGGACATGGCTGGCGGGAAACAAGGACTGCGGGTGAGCGGGGAGCGATGAGAGGCTGGTTGCTTGCCGCCTGGACGGTCGTCGGCTTGGCCGCCGGCCTTGTCATCCCGAACGCCGCCGCGGCGGACTGCGTGCCGAGGCGCATCGCGACGTTGCCGGCGACGCGCGGCCCCGATGGCACGTTCCGGGTGCCGGCGCAGATGGACGGCATGCCGACGCTGCTGCTGCTCGATACCGGCGGCGGCGCCAGCATGATCGGGCCGGCGCTGGTGGCCGCACTGAAGCTGCCGGTCGAGGCTACCGGCATGACGGTCGGCGGACTCGACGGCTCCTTCTCCGCCCGCAGCGTCACGGTGCCGGAGCTCCGCCTCGGCGAGGAGATCGAGCGGGATCGGGCCTTTCTCGTTCAGCCAATCCCGGAAGGCAGGCCGGGACCGAACTACGGCGGCGTCCTCGCGGCCGATCTCCTCAAGCTGCGCGACATCGAGCTGGACCCGACCGGCGACCGGGTGAGCCTGTACGCGCAGGACCATTGCGGCCGGCCGCCAACCTCGTGGTCGGGTGCGGCTTACGAGATGCCGATCCTGGTGACGCCGGATCTCCATATCCGCCTGGAGGTGCGGATCGGCGATGCCATCGTTGGAGCGTGGCTCGACAGCGGCGCCGGGGTTTCATGGCTCAGCCGCCGAGCCGCCCAGACGGCGTTGGGCCTGTCCCGCGAGACCTTGGAGCGCGACCCGGCAGCCCGGATCGTCGGCGCGGGCGGGCAGAGCATCGCCGCGCGCGCACACAGGTTTCCGAGCATCCGGCTCGACAGCCTCGCGCTCAGCAACTGGCCTGTGCTGATTGCCGCCGACGAGGACGAGCCGGCGAGCATGCGCTCGGCCGACATGATCATCGGCATGGATGTGATCGGCCGGTTCCGGATGTTCGTCGCCTATGACGATCAGGCGCTCTACTTCATGCCGGCGGAGCCGGTGCGGTAAGCGGCCGCATCAGAGATACCGGAACGCCAGCACCGCGCCGACGATGGCGACCACGATCGAGGTCGTCACCCAGACCAGCCAGCGCTCTAAGAATCCACGGACGGCGTCGCCCCAGATGTAGAGCGCCACGGCCTCGGCATAGAACCGCATGCCGCGGGCGATGATCGACGCCAGCGTGAACTTCGCCAGGTCGTAATGGAGCACGCCGCACAGGATGGTCACGATCTTGTACGGGATCGGGGTGAGGCCCTTGCCGACGATCAGCCAGAATCCCCAATCGTTGAACTGCGCCTTGGCGTGCTGAAACCCCTCCATCGTCCAGAGATGCTCGATCAGCCAGACGCCGATGGACTCGAAGGCGAGATAGCCGATCGCGTAGCCGAGATAGCCGCCGATGACCGAGCTCACCGTCGCCCAGGTCGCCAGCCAAAAGGCACGCCGCCGCTCCGCGAGGATCATCGGAATCAGCACGACGTCCGGCACCAGCGGCAGGAACGAGCTCTCGGCGAAGGAGATTCCGACGAGGATCCAGAGTGCCTGCGGCTTGTGGGCGTTCTCGATGACCCAGTCGTACAGGCGGCGCAGCATTGGGCTTCCCGATTCGATGTCGCAAACGGCGCCGGCCGCGGCTATAAGCCACGACGACGCACGGTCGAGGCGAGAGTGGCGGAACCGGTAGACGCACGCGACTCAAAATCGCGCGCCGCAAGGCTTGGGGGTTCGAGTCCCCCCTCTCGCACCAGCGCCCTTTGCCGTGCAATGGCATCTGAAGCGGCTCCGTTTGGAGGCTGATCGATAGCGGGGTTGCTATCGATCATAATCCGGCCAGAATGTGATCGATAGACGAAGGCCCTATCGATCATGGTTTGGAACTGGCAGCTTCCTGATTGGCCGCGCTTTTCTTGGAACGAAGCGCGTCTCGTCGAGGCGGAGCGCGAATTCCTGATCGGCGGCGGAGTGTTCTTCGGTATGACCCGGCATTTCGCCGGAAGCGACTCCGACGAGTTGACGGTCGAGGCGCTGAGCATGGAAGCGGTGACCACCTCCGAGATCGAGGGCGAGATCCTCGATCGGGCGAGCGTGCAATCCTCAATCCGTCGTCAGCTAGGCCTCGCGGGCTCACGTCGAAGCGTCAAGCCGGCGGAGCGCGGCATCGCCGAGATGATGGTCGATCTCTATCGCTCCTCCGCTGAGCCGCTGACGCACGAGCGCTTGTTCACTTGGCACCGCTTGCTGATCGCCGAGCGCCGGGACATCGACGACGTCGGCCGCTACCGCACGCACACGGATCCGATGCAGGTCGTCAGCGGTCCGCTGCACCGCCCCAAGGTGCATTTCGAAGCACCGCTCTCGGCGGATGTGCCGCTGGAGATGGATCGGTTCATCGTGTGGTTCAACCGCACGGCGCCTGGCGGAAGTGGTGCCTTGCCGGCGGTGACGCGATCCGGCATTGCCCATCTCTACTTCGTTTCCATCCACCCCTTCGAAGACGGTAACGGCCGGATCGGGCGCGCCGTTGCCGAGAAAGCGTTGGCACAGGGCTCCGGACGGCCCACGCTGAACGCACTTGCTGCGACCATCCTTAGCAGGCGCAACGCATATTATGACGCGCTGGAAGGGAACGGCGCCTCTAATGAGATCACGCCCTGGCTCGCGTGGTACGCGTCGACGGCAATCGAGGCCCAGCGGCGGACCATTGCGCTGGTTCAGTTCGTGATCGACAAGACGCGGTTGCTCGAGCAGCTCAGCGATCGCCTGAATCCCCGCCAGGAGAAGGCGCTGCTTCGCATGCTGCGCGAAGGACCGGGTGGGTTCTCAGGCGGGCTGAGCGCAGGAAACTATGTCAGCATTACCAAAGCGGCCACGGCGACGGCGACCCGCGATCTGGCGGAATTGGTGGGGATGGGCGCCCTCGTTCGAACCGGCGAACGGCGTCATGCCCGATACCACCTCGCGATCCCATTGCGACCGGTAAG
>DATGFU010000203.1:0-2209 GCA_035308865.1 Allostellaceae bacterium
CAGCTTGTCCTCGTCAAGTGCATATCCCATGCCGGGTGCCTCGGACAGGTTGATCCAGCCCTCGCGATCGACCAGCAGCGGCTCGGTCATCATGTAGTCGCGGCGATCCGGTCCCCATTCGGGCGGATCGTACGCCACCTCGATGAACGGCGCATCGGCCACGCCGGCGACCAGATGCGCGTTCGCGATCAACCCCATGCCGTTGGTCCAGGTATGCGGCGTGAACGTAATGCCGTGTTCCTGCGCCATCACGGCGATGCGACGGAGCCCGGTGATCCCGCCGACCAGCGCCACGTCCGGCTGCAGCACGTCGACGCAGCCGCCAGCGATGAGATCACGAAGCTCGTGGATCTGGCGGGTCATCTCGCCGGCCGCGATGCGCACGCCGGTGGCGTGACGGAGGGCCCGCATGCCCTCCTTGTCGGCGCGGTGGAGCGGCTCCTCCATCCAGTAGACGCCGAGCCCCTCCAGCTCGCGCGCGACGACCAGCGCGTCCTTGTAATGCCAGGGCGCTTCGGTATCCCAGGGCAGCCGCCAGCCCTGGTTGCAGTCGACCATCAGTTCGAGCTTCGTCCCGACGCGCTTGCGCACGGCTTCCAGCGCCTTGACGTCGTCGCGCCAGTCGCCGCGATGGAAGCGGATCTTCATCGCCCGGAAGCCCTCGCCGAGAAACCGCTCGGCGGTCTCGGCCATGGCGCCTGCGTCCCGCATCGTGCCCGACGAGGCATAGGCCGCGACCCGGTCGGACAACCCGCCGAGGAGCTTCCAGCAGGGCTGGCCGGTGATCTTCCCCGCGAGATCCCACAGCGCCAGGTCGAGCGGCCAGCATCGGCCGTAATGGAAGTCGATATGCGAGAGGACGCGGTTATGCCGCTCGAGCGTCATCGGGTCGTGGCCGAGGAATAGCTCCTCGTGCCCGGCGAAGCCCAGCATCAGGTCGCCGGAACCACAGCCTTCCAGCCCGGTATCGGTCCGCACGCGCACGATCGTCGCGTCGAAATGCTGCCGCGGACGCGTGTCCCAGCTCGCGTGAAACGGCGAGGAGAGTCTCAGCCGGTGGTGCGAGACGGCGATCGACGCGATCTTGTGCGCGCCAGTGGGGACCGCCGCGGAGAGTTTCGTCGGATTCGGCAGCTCGGTCATGCGTAGGCCGTCCAGATCGTCTTGAGATCGGCATATTTCTCGATCGCGTGCGGCGACCGATCGCGTCCGAACCCGGACTGCTTGAAGCCCCCGAACGGGGTCGCGAAGGAGGAGCGGTCGAAGGTGTTGATCCACACCGTCCCCGCCCGGAGCGCCCGCGACGCGCGGTGCGCGGCGTCGATGTCCCGCGTCCACACGGCGGCGGCGAGCCCGTAGACCGAATCGTTGGCGATCCGGACGGCGTCCGCCTCTTCGGCGAACCCCGTCACGGTCAGCACCGGCCCGAAGATCTCCTCGCGCGCCACCCGCATGGCCGGACGCACCCGGTCGAGGATCGTCGCCTCGACGTAGCAGCCGCCGGTCTCGGCCATCGCTTCATGGCCTCCAAGGGCGATCTCGGCCCCTTCGGCGACGCCGGAATCGATGTAGCCCATCACCCGCCGCAGGTGGCCGCGATCGATGAGCGCTCCCATCTGCGTCGACGCCTCGAACGGGTGGCCGAGCGTGATGGTCGCCGCGACCTCGCGGATGGCGTCGATGAGCGCGTCCTTCACCCGCTCATGGACGAGCACGCGCGAGCCGGCATGGCAGGTCTCGCCGGCATTGTAGTAGATGCCCCAGGCGATCCCCGAGGCGGCCGCCGCGACGTCGGCGTCGGCCAGCACGACATGCGGGCTCTTGCCGCCGCATTCGAGCGCCACGCGCTTCATGTTCGACTGCCCGGCATACTGCATGATCAGCTTGCCGACCTCGGTCGAGCCGGTGAAGCTCACCATGTCGACGTCCGGGTGCCGCGCCAGCGGCTTGCCGGTGTCCTCCCCGAAGCCCGGAACGACGTTGAGCACGCCTTCCGGCAGCCCGGCCTCGAGCGCGAGCCGGCCGAGCCGGATCGCGGTCAGCGGCGACTGCTCGGCCGGCTTGAGCACCACCGAATTCCCGGCGAGCAGCGCCGGCCCGAGCTTCCAGGCCGAGATGATCAGCGGGTAGTTCCACGGCACGACCGCGCCGACCACGCCCAGCGGCTCGCGCCGCACCAGCGCCAGATCCATCGGACCGGTCGGCGCCA